>JAZNOR010000064.1:0-16269 GCA_045589235.1 Eubacteriales bacterium
TGCGTTCAAACGGCTTGCCAAGGTCCATCTCAACACCGTTGTAGCAAATCTTTGTTGTGTCTAAAACTTCCTGCGCAACATGGCGATATAAGTTCTCGGTTAAATCCATCATACCGTGGTAATCGGTATATGCCTGATATAACTCCATAAGAGTAAATTCAGGGTTATGGCGGGTATCAAGTCCTTCATTTCTGAAAACTCTGCCAATTTCATAAACTCTTTCAAGACCGCCGACAATGAGGCGCTTTAAGTAAAGCTCAAGCGAAATGCGGAGCTTAAAATCTTCATTTAATGCATTGAAATGAGTTTCAAACGGACGAGCAGCTGCACCGCCTGCGTTCGCAACGAGCATTGGTGTTTCAACCTCTAAAAAGCCCTGCGCATCAAGATATCTGCGGATACTGCTGATAATCTTTGAACGCTTAATGAAAGTATCCTTAACATCTGTGTTCATAATAAGGTCAACATAACGCTGACGGTAACGAACATCCTGGTCGCGAAGTCCGTGGTACTTTTCCGGAAGCGGCTTTAATGACTTTGATAACAAGTCAACCTTTGTGCAATGAATTGAAATTTCACCGCGGCGTGTGCGGAAAACAGTACCGACAACGCCGATAATATCACCGATATCATATTTCTTAAAGCGTGCGAACTCCTCTTCACCGATGTCGTTTATACGGATGTAGAGCTGAATTTTACCGTCACGGTCCTGCAGGTCGCAGAAAAATGCCTTACCCATATCGCGACGACTCATCATACGACCCGCGAGGCTTACCTCGCTATTTTCAAGTTCATCAAAGTTATCTAAAATTTCTTTTGTATGATGTGTCTGGTCGTATTTAACAACCTCAAACGGATTTCTACCGTCTGCAACTAAATTCGCAAACTTTTCGCGGCGAATTTTCAATATTTCATTTAAATCTTCTGTAGTTTCAACTACTGCCTTTACTTCCTCGGACATTTTGCTGATTCCTCCTGTGACGGTTACATAATCTCTAAAATCTTATACTCTAATGCGCCCATAGGTGCTTCAACTGTGACTGTATCGCCGAGCTTTGCACCGTAGAGAGCTTTACCAAACGGTGACTCATCTGAAATTCTGCGCTGATACGGGTCAGCCTCCTGCGAGCCAACAATCTGATATACTTCCTCTGAATTATCAGACATGTCTAAAACCTTTACCTTAGAACCTGCCTGAACGGTGTTTTTACTGCTTGATTCTTCAATGATCTCGTAGTTTGCAAGAATGTTTTCAACTTCTGCAATACGTGAATAGAGCTTGCCCTGCTCATTCTTTGCCTCATCATATTCACTATTCTCCGATAAATCGCCAAAAGAACGAGCTTCCTTAATCTGGTCTGCAACCTCGCGCTCGCGCACGGTTTTTAAATACTCAAGCTCATCCTGCAACTCTTTTAAGCGCTCTTTGGAAACCTTAAATACCTTTTTCATAACTTTCTCCTTAAAATTAAAATATATTAAAAAGTTTTAAAAATTTAAACTTTATTTTGCCAATACACAATATTATAGTTAATAGGTTACTGTATGTCAAGAATTTTTTTAACATATACAATTGATGAAACGGTAATATCAGAAGGTGAAATCCTGCCTGCCTGCAAAAGGGCTGTGCAAACCCCTTTTGTATTTGATAATGGTATATCATGACTTTTAAGTGAAAATTCCACATCATCTAATATATATTCCACATCATTAATTATAATATGTAGGGAAAAATTATTTTCATACATATCAATAATAACATCGGCATTCGTTGTATTTTGAATAACCGCAACACCGTAATTTTCAAAAAGATACTGTGCTGCTGCCTCTGCATTCGCAGCGTGAAGCGATAAATAACGTGCGTTTTTTGAAAATTCCGATAATAACTTCAAATCATTAAAATACGTTGCTCGAATTAAAAGTGTTACCTTCATTGGTGAAAGTTTAAATTTAAGCAAAGTAGATATATACAACTCAAAAGCCATCCTGCAAAGCAAGCTTTCACTTGAAATTGCGCAAATTCCGAACTTTTCAAAATCGTCTTTACTGTTTACGTCCGGAATTGCAGCGCGCAAACCTCGCAGTTTTTTTGCCGCACGGCGAAGATTGCGTGCACTTAATTTTGGGATTTTAACACACAAAATTTGCTCATTGCAAACAGTTTTGACGCAAGTTTCAATCTTGCGCACATCATCTTTAATTTCAATCATTCCAAACACAGCCCTCACCCCCGGACTGTGCTATTATATGCATATTCCATTCGTAAAATATCACCCTGTAAACAGGGTGATATTTTTTATTTGCTTTCTTCAATTATATGCTTGATTGCCGCCTGAAGCTGTGGGTCCTCACGCTTTGATAGATTGTAGAAATTCATCGCTTGCTTCTCGGTGAGTTCAACTTCAATATCCGGCTTAATTCCATTTGTATCCGCAAGACTCTTTCCCTGACTTGTGTAGTATTTGCTGATTGAGAGAACAAGTCCGCCACCATGCTCTAATTTAATCGGACGCTGAGCGCAACCCTTGCCTGTTGTCGGCGTTCCAATTATTGTGGCTTTGCCGTATTCCTGAAGTGATGCAGCAAAAAATTCTGCCGCGCTGTAGCTTGCCTCATTTACGAGAACAGCCATCGGAAGCTTCATCTCATTTGCATCTGATTTATATTCTTCAACAACGCCGGCTTTATCCTTAGCGGTAATTATAACACCCTCGGGAAGAAGAATATCAAGAGCTGCAACAAGCTCGGTCATCGCGCCGCCCGGATTGTTTCTCAAATCAAAAATAAATCCTTTAACACCTTTTGTCTGCAAATTGTGAACAGCCGTAATAAACTGATTTGCCATTCCGAGATCAAATCCTCGGATTTTAACGTATCCGATATTGTTAACAACCTCTGCTTTAACATTTTCAATCTGGAACTGTTCGCGGACTGCAGTTACATTGTGTGTCTGATTGCTGCTCTTGCGATAAATTTGAAGTTTTACACTCGTTCCCTCTATACCGCGAACATTGTCAACCGCAATTTCGTATCCGATAGACGCTACCTTTTCGTCGTTTACCGCAACGATAATATCTCCCGGCAAAATACCTGCCTTCTGTGCAGGCGAATTCTCATATACTTCAATGACATTTATACCGCCAATTTCAGTATCCTCAACAACTATTACACCGATACCTACCATATTGCCGGATAAAGATGTTGTATATTCTGCAAATTGTTCTTCATTTAAATAATACGACCATCTATCGCCCAGATATGCAACCATACCTGCAAGCGCGCCATCAATCATTTGGGCTTCGTCATATTCATTTACATATAGATTTTCTATATTAGACTGAACCTCAGCAATGCGCGCATACTGTGCATTTCTCTTATTGAACGCCTCTACCTGTGCCCCGGTAATTTTCTGCATACTGAAAAATGTTATACCAAAAGTAACTGTTGCACTCAATATCATAAGCGCGATTGTTGTGGTAACATATCTTTTCTTCATAAAGTGTTATCCCTTCTTAAAGTAGTTCATCGGGTTGACATCATCACCGTTTATGAGCACCTCAAAATGAAGATGCGGTCCGGTTGACCAACCGGTAGAACCAACATATCCGATTGTCTGCCCCTTGGTTACATAAGCACCTTTTTTAACTGCAAGTCTACTCTGATGCGCATAAAGTGTGCTTCGACCGCCACCGTGGTCAATAACTATGTAATTACCGTAACCTTTTGATGACCAACCGGAAACGATTACTGTTCCCGAGTTTGCTGCGACAATCGGAACGCCTGTTCCCGCCGCAATGTCAATACCCGTGTGCATACTCTTCTTTTTTGTAATCGGGTCTTTTCGTGTTCCGTAAGGTGAAGTAATTGTATATTTACCCGGAACCGGCCAAGTGAAGTCTCCACCGACATATTTGCTTGATTTACTGCCGCCGGACTGTGCTGCCAAAATTCGTTTAATCTCAGCTTTTGCAGCATTCTGCGCAGCTTCAGCCTCGTTAAATGCTTTCTGATATGCCTTTTCTTCGCTTGTTAGATTTTTTAATATAGTTGTCGCCTCAGCTTCTTGTTCGCTGAGCTCTTTTTTTCTTGCAGCAAGCTGCACTCGTGCTGTCTCCTGCGCTTTTTTGCTTTCTGCAATTTCATCCTGTTTTTTTGAGATTTTTGCTTGCTGCTCTTTTAAATCGTTTATAATGCCACGGTCGTAATCCATAACATTGCCGATAATTTC
This sequence comes from Eubacteriales bacterium, assembly GCA_045589235.1. GTDB lineage: Bacteria > Bacillota > Clostridia > Oscillospirales > JAAYXM01 > RGIG7332. The sequence goes on from JAZNOR010000064.1 coordinate 4,229, forward strand.
AGCGCGCGAGAGCATACTCGAAAAACTGTCTGCCGATAAAATTACGGTGAGATAAGAAACTGTGCCGTGCTCCTCCATTGCGCGAATACGCTGTTTAAAGAGGTCGTAAGTTTCACTCTCCTGCTTCTGAGCCGCCTCAAGTTCCTTTTGATACTGAGCGTTATCGGCATCAAGCTGATTTATAAGCGCATCAATTGTTGCAATTTCCTTTGCAGTAACGCTTATTTTCTTGTCAATTGCCTCTTTTTCTGCATTTGCAGATTTTTTCTGTGATCGAACTTTATTAAGCTCTGACTGAATTTCAGCCTTTTCCTTATCCAGCTGAGATAAGCGCTCGTTTAATGATGAAACAGAGTTTGCCGCACCGCCTACAAGAACGAAAATTTCCATCACGAGCGGAAGAACCAACAGCAATACCAAAATTATTGCCAAAATGCTTATAACAATTTTTTTCATATTCTGTTTCATAGCATTTTCCTCCATTAAACTTTAAGGAATTTACGAATTGTAATTCCGCTTCCCACACCGCCGACAAGTGCTCCTATTCCAACAAAAGAAGCAAAAAGCTGCCAGAACACTTCTTTAAATGCAATAAGCTCAAATAATGAGAAGTTTTCAAGCGAGGTGTTCAAAAGATAAGTATATAACGCCCATAGTAATATAAGCGCAAGGAACGCACCGATTATTCCTAAAATTAAGCCCTCGATCATAAACGGACTGCGAACAAAGCTGTCGTTTGCGCCAACCATCTTCATAATTGCAATTTCATCGCGACGGTTAAACAGAGTTAAATTAACCGTATTTGAAATAATAAAGAGCGCAACTGCGAGAAGTACAACAATTATAATAACACACGCAAGTGTCGCAAGATGACGAATTTGCACGATTTTATCTGAAACATCGCTGCGAGCTGATATTTCAGCAACGCCGTCAACTTCCTTAATTGCATCTGCAACCTCTTGGGTTTTGCTTAAATCACGAATTTTAACAGCATAGCGGTTGCGGAGAGGATTATCTCCATCAAGTCCGTCAAGTAATCCGCTGTCATCGCCTAGCTCTTCTCGGAATGACTTAAGTGCATCCTCTTTTGTTGTGTATCGTATTTCGGTAATTTCCGGACTTGCCGCTTTTATCGAATCACCAAGCTGTGATGCTTCATCATCCGGAATTGTTTCGTCTATATATGCTAAAATTTCATTCTGCGCCTCTACCTCATCAAGCATACCGTCAACATTTACCGCAACAAGCATAAAGCTACCCATAATAAGAAGGCAAGCTGCAATTACGCCGATTGCCGCAACGCTCATGATTCTGTGTTTTCCAATGCTTGAGATTGCCTCGCGCATAAAATAAGTTATATTATACCATTTCATTTTGATAATACCCTCCGGTCTTATCACTGATAATCTTACCGTCACTTATTGTAACAACGCGTTTTCTGAACTGATTAACCAGCGCTTCCGCGTGCGTAACAACAAGCATCGTAGTGCCAAGTGAATTGATTTTAACCAAAAGCTGCATAATATCTTCAGACATTTTAGGATCTAAATTACCGGTCGGCTCATCGGCAATAATCATACGCGGATTGTTGACAAGTGCGCGCGCAATTGCAACGCGTTGCTGCTCGCCACCGGAAATCTGCGTTGGATAACGGTCTGCCTTTTCTTCAAGGCCAACAAGCTTTAAAACGTATGGAACACGTTTTTTTATAGCGCGCGGTGATGCTCCGACTGCGCGCATTGCAAATGCAACATTTTCATAAATTGTCTTTTTATCAATCAAGCGAAAATCCTGAAAAACAACGCCGATTGAACGGCGAAGCTTCGGAATATCACGCGGTTTGAGTCTATTCAAGTTAAAGCCGTTAACATTTCCTCTGCCACTTGTCATTTCCACTTCGTTTGTAAGTGTTTTTATAAGTGTTGACTTACCCGATGCAGACGAGCCGACAAGGAACACGAATTCCCCATCGTCAATACGCAGATTGATGCCGGCAAGAGCCTGTGTGCCGTTTTCATACACTTTGCACACATCAAGCAAACGCAGCATAACTTTTTCTCCACCTTTTCCCTACTGTTAATTTTAGAATGAATTTTCGTGTGTTGCGAGGTATTTTTTAACCATTAGTGCAACCTTGAAAATAATTGCGTGGTCAAATTCACGCAGGTCAAGCCCGGTTATCTTCTTGATTTTTTCAAGACGGTAAACAAGCGTATTTCTATGCACAAAAAGCTTACGTGATGTCTCTGAAACATTTAAGTTGTTTTCAAAGAATTTCTGAATGGTAAAAAGCGTTTCCGAATCAAGCGCATCTATGGAATTCTTTTTAAACACTTCAGATAAAAACATTTCGCAAAGTGTTGTCGGAAGCTGATATATAAGTCTTCCTATGCCGAGATTTTCATAGCTTATAATGTTCTTTTCAGTGTCAAAAACCTTTCCGACCTCAATTGCGACCTGTGCCTCTTTGTATGATGCTGCAAGGTCCTTCAAATTAGCTGCAACAGTACCAATACCTATAACGGTTTTAATAAGAAGTTCTGCATTAAGCGTCTCTTCAATAGTCTTTGCTAGTTTAATAAATTCCTTGGTATCAACATTAACGCGTACTTCTTTTACTAAAACAAGGTCGGTCTCACTGATGCTTATAATAAAGTCACGCTGTTTATCCGGGAACAAGCTCTGCAAAACATCAACAGCAGCTATATCACATTTATCAACTTGGCGGATTAAAAATACAATATGCGGAACATCCATTGGGAAATGCAGCTCGTTTGAACGGACATAAATGTCACCGGGGAGAATATTATCAACAAGGATGTTTTTAACAAAAGTAGCTTTATCGTGCTTTTCATCATAAAAACTCTTCGCATTATTAAGCGCAACAGATGCAAGCATACAAAGTGAGCTTGCCTGCTCATCTGTGCCCTCAATAAAAACTGCATAGTCAAAACGCATACTCATATTTGAAAGAGGCTTATATGTATACCCTTCAAAAGTGCACATAGCATCATTTGACTCATAGAGATACGAAACTGCGCTCTCGCGCTTTTCACCCATCTGTGTCAAATCACTGCAGGCAACAACTGCGCCCGCTGCGTCAATCACACCGATTATGCGCTCTGTTGCATCTTTCATCTGAAGCACTAAACCTTGAAGCATTCTTCCCGACATTTTTAAACCACCCTTTTTGTCTTAATTGTTGCTTTTGTACATATTAACACACCATACAAAGTTATTATATCAAACATTTCGACAAAATGCAATTAAAAATATGTAAATAAAATGAAAACTCCCGAAAGGTAATTTATACCTTTCGGGAGCAATTAAACTTAATTATGTAAATTAGTTTGTAATTGTCTTCTCTGTTTCAACATCAAAGAGGTGAACCTTGTTAACATCAAATGCAACCTTGATCTTGTCACCCGGCTTTGTGTGTGCACGCGGAGAAACGCGAGCGATCATCTGCTCACCTTCGCAGAGGAGATAGAGATAAGTCTCGTGACCCATCATTTCAACAACCTCAACACTTGCATCAGCAAGAGCATCCGGATACTGGTTGATGTAAACTTCCTCGTCATGGATAGCTTCAGGACGAACACCTACCATAACTTCCTTGCCAACATAAGCAAGAACTTCAGGCTTGCGGCCCTTAGCTTCCGGAAGAGCAATCTTGGTGTTGCCGAATGATAACCATGTTGTGCCGTTCTCATCAAGAACAGTAGCACGGAATACGTTCATATTCGGTGAACCGATAAATGTAGCAACGAAAAGGTTAGCCGGTGTATCGTATAATACAGTCGGAGCAGCGATCTGCTGAATGAAACCGTCCTTCATAACTACGATACGAGTACCCATTGTCATAGCCTCAACCTGGTCATGGGTAACGTAAATAAATGTAGTCTGGAGACGCTGATGTAACTTAGAAAGCTCAGTTCTCATTGAAGCACGGAGCTTAGCATCAAGGTTTGAGAGCGGCTCGTCGAGCAAGAATACCTTCGGGCTACGAACGATAGCACGGCCGAGAGCAACACGCTGACGCTGACCACCAGAGAGAGCCTTCGGCTTTCTGTCGAGAAGGTGGTCGATTTCAAGGATCTTAGCAGCCTCTTCAACGCGGCGGCGAATTTCATCCTTCGGAACCTTACGAAGCTTTAAGCCGAATGCCATATTCTCAAACACGGTCATATGCGGGTAAAGAGCATAGTTCTGGAAAACCATTGCGATATCGCGATCCTTCGGCGGAACATCGTTCATAACCTCATCGTCTATTAAGAGCTCGCCTTCAGAAATTTCTTCAAGACCTGCAATCATACGAAGAGTTGTTGACTTACCGCAACCTGACGGACCAACGAGGATTATAAATTCCTTATCCTCGATATCGACATTAAAGTCGGATACAGCGGTAACACCGCCGTCGAAGCGCTTGTAAACGCCGTGTAACTTAACACTTGACATTGTTTGACCTCCAATAAATTATATAAATTTTGTTTGTAGACGTAGTTTTCATTGTAATATATTCTACCACTTTTTTTATTCTTAGTAAATACTTTAAATAACCAAATGTTTTCGTTGTTTTTTGTACAATGTGTCTTGTAACAATTAACGGATAATCGCAAAAATAATTCCTTTTCCAGGGCATTTTGCCTATTTTTACATATTTGCCGCTAAATACAATGCTTTTATTTCCTCTTCGCAAAGCTCGCGAAACTCGCCTGTTTTCAAAGAAAAATCGAGTTTCACCCCCGCAATGCACACTCTTTTTAAGTAAACCACACATTTGCCGCGACTTTGGAACATTTTCTTAACCTGGTGGAATCTTCCCTCCATCACAGATACTACGCCGAGTCTTTTGTTATATCCATCAGGAATTTCAAGGCGTGCCGGCATACATTTATAATCACCGTCAATTATAACACCATCTTTAAATGCAACTATATCCCCTTCTTCAAGCGGTTCATCCACCGTCGCCTCGTAGATTTTTTCAACACATCTTTTTGGCGACATAAGACCATGCGCAAGCGCTCCGTCATTCGTGAGCAATAAAAAGCCTTCCGCATCCTTATCAAGCCTGCCGGCAGGGAAAAGACCAATCTTTTTATATTTTTCAGGCAACAGGCAAAGCACGGTTTTTTCTTTTTTATCCTCTGTTGCAGTCAAATATCCTGCAGGCTTATTTAGCATAATGTAATAGTACTTTTTATAATTTACTGCCACACCGTCAAGCAATATTTCATTATCGGTATCAACTTTAAGCTCTGCTTTTGCAACAACTTCTCCATTATATGAAATACGCCCTGCTCGGATTGCCGTTTTCGCAGTTGTTCTGGTAAATTCTCCTGTTGAAACAAGGAATTTGTCAACGCGCATAATCTCTCCCATACTCAGCCTCCTTTTATATTTATATAATAGCACAATTATGTGCCATTTGCAAAGTCGCAAATATTTTTAATAATTTTATTGACAAATTATTAATTTGTTGTATAATGAAAATACAGGGAGGCGATAATATGTCAAAAAGCATATATAGTCTGGTGCTAATGGATAATCTGGTAAATGAGGTTGACAAGCTTGCATATATAAGCGGAACAAGCCGTTCTAATATGGTTAATAGAATTTTGGCGGAATATCTTTCAATGAGCACACCGGAAGTTCAAATTCAGAACATATTCTCACGAATGGAAGAGCTTATCTCTTCGTATCGCGGACTAATAACTACCGCAAACCCATCCGAAAAAGCAATTTCAATGAAAAGCGTTCTTTCGTATAAATATAATCCAACTGTACGCTACAATGTTGTTTTGTATCCGCGCACAGGAGATACCTTCGGTGAGCTTCGCGTTCAGTTCCGAACGCAAAATGCTGCCCTGCTCGACACGGTTACACAGTTTTTTATTCTTTGGGCAAAGCTTGAAAAAGCCTACCGAAAAAACGATACCATAATTATTAAAATCAGTGACGGCAAGCTGACACGTGAATTAAACACACTAAGCGGAAGCTCGCATGAATATTTGGCAGATGCAACCGCAAAATATATTGAACTCTTCGACCGCGCGCTCAAGCTATTTTTTGAATACCGTGCAAATTATCAGCTTGCAATCAGACAAGTTGAAGAGCTATATCGCAAATATTTATCAGAAAACATTAAGGAGGGGCTAATATGAACACTTCTAGTTTTACCCAAAAATCGATTGATGCAATAAATCGTACGCAGAGCATTGCACGCGAATATGGAAATTCACAAATCCAGCAGGAGCATTTGCTCTATTCGCTCCTTTCACAAGAAGGCGGTTTAATTTCAGAATTATTCTCACGCCTCGGTGCGCAAGGCATCACAAATGAATTACTCCAAAGAATTTCAAGTTTTCCCAAAGTAAGTGGCGGACAAATTTATCTCGCGTCTGAAACCGAGGATGCCTTGAACGCTGCAGAGACTCGCGCAAAACAGATGAAAGACGAGTATATATCGGTTGAGCATATAATGCTTGGAATTTTTGAAAAAGCATCAAGCTCTATTAAAGAACTTTTTAAGAAGTACAGTATATCCGAAAATGAATTTTTAAAGCTTTTATCCTCGGTAAGAGGCAATACTCGCGTCACAAGTGATAATCCCGAAGAAACTTATGATGCCCTTAAAAAATACGGTTCTGACTTAGTAGAACTCGCTCGCGCAAAAAAGCTTGACCCGGTAATTGGTCGTGACAGCGAAATACGAAATGTGATTCGCATCCTGTCTCGCAAAACAAAGAACAATCCTGTACTCATTGGCGAACCCGGTGTCGGTAAAACCGCAATCGCTGAGGGGCTTGCACTCAGAATTGTTCGCGGTGATGTGCCTGAATCATTAAAAGACAGAACGATTTTTTCACTTGATATGGGTGCACTTATTGCAGGCGCCAAATTCCGCGGTGAGTTCGAGGAACGCTTAAAAGCAGTTCTGAATGAAATCAAGAAAAGCGAAGGTAAAATAATTTTATTTATCGATGAACTTCACACGATTGTAGGTGCAGGAAAAACAGACGGTGCAATGGATGCAGGCAATCTTTTAAAACCACTTCTCGCCCGCGGTGAATTGCACTGTATCGGCGCAACCACTTTAGACGAATACCGCAAATACATTGAAAAGGATGCTGCACTCGAGCGTCGTTTTCAACCCGTTTTAATTGAAGAACCAAATGTTGAGGATACAATTTCAATCCTTCGCGGACTCAAAGAACGCTACGAAGTTTTCCACGGTGTTAAAATCCAGGACCAAGCGCTAATTGCTGCCGCAACACTTTCAAATCGTTATATCACAGACCGATTCTTACCTGACAAGGCAATCGACTTGGTTGACGAAGCTTGCGCAATGATAAGAACCGAAATTGATTCGATGCCTACCGAATTGGATGATATTTCTCGAAAAATTATGCAATATGAAATTGAAGAAGCCGCGCTCAAGAAAGAAAGCGACAACTTATCAAAAGAGCATCTTTCAGAAATTCAAAAAGAATTATCCGAGTTTCGTGAACAGTTTAGCGAAATGAAAGCCAAGTGGGATAACGAAAAAGGTGCGATAAGCAAGGTTCAAAAGCTCCGCGAGGAAATTGAAAAGATAAACCACGAAATTGAAAAGGCAGAACTGAATTACGACTTAAACCGCGCCGCCGAGCTTAAATACGGAATACTTCCGAGCCTTACAAAACAGCTTGAGGAGCAGGAAACACTCGCAAACGATACCGCAACTTCTCTCTTGCGTGATAAAGTAACAGAAGAAGAAATTGCAAAAATCGTATGCCGCTGGACAGGAATCCCTGTTTCAAAGCTTATGGAAGGCGAGCGCGAAAAGCTTCTCGGTCTTGAAGAAATTCTTCACAAGCGAGTAATCGGTCAAGACGAAGCAGTTACTAAGGTTTCCGAGGCAATCATTCGCTCGCGCGCAGGCATTGCAGACCCTAACCGCCCGATTGGCTCATTCCTGTTCTTAGGTCCTACCGGCGTTGGAAAAACCGAGCTTGCAAAAGCACTTGCAGAAGCACTGTTTGATGATGAAAAGAATATGGTGCGCATTGATATGTCGGAATATATGGAAAAGTTCTCCGTATCACGGCTTATCGGTGCACCTCCCGGATACGTCGGCTACGATGAAGGCGGTCAGTTAACCGAAGCCGTGCGCAAACGCCCATACTCGGTAATTTTATTTGACGAAGTAGAAAAGGCACATCCTGATGTATTTAATGTTCTGCTTCAGGTATTGGACGACGGACGAATTACCGATTCACAAGGCAGATGTGTCGATTTTAAAAACACAATTATAATTTTAACATCAAATCTCGGCTCAAATTATATTCTCGAGGGTATTAACGAGCAAGGCATAATTTCCGAAGAGTCAAGAGATGCTGTAAATGCACTTTTAAAAACTCAGTTCAGACCGGAGTTTTTAAACCGTCTCGACGAAATCGTATTCTACAAACCACTTACCAAGTCTGAAATCACAAGCATTATCGACCTCATGATGCGCGATTTATCATCACGTCTTGCAGAAAAACAGCTCTCCGTTTCACTCACCGATGCGGCACGCAGCTTTATAGTAGATGAGGGATATGACCCGATTTACGGTGCGCGCCCACTCAGACGATTCATTCAGTCACGCGTTGAAACTCTTATCGCACGGCTCATTCTAAAAGAAGATTTACTTCCGCGCACACATATTGTCTGCGATGTTAAAGACGGCAATTTAACTGTTTTTCCGCAGGTCTAAATTTAAAATAATCTTCATAAAAATAGACTATGCAATGCATAGTCTATTTTATTGGAGTCATATATTATGAAATACTTTTTCTTTTGGATAATTTCTGTCATCCCTGCTCTTCTGGCATTAGTATTGCAAAAGCCGGAACACTTTTTACTCGCAATAGTCTCGCTCTCAATCTGTTCAATTTCCGAGCAGCTTCCAAAGCTTGCAGATAAAAAGATGCGAGACAAAACATATTTTATTTTCATTTACTTTGTTGCAATCGTAACCTGTATAATTTCAACATTTATAATATTAAAATAAGGAAGGCTTAGCCTTCCTTATTTTCTTCTGTCATAAGTTCTTTAAGCGATGTTGCAAGTCCTGCAAGACCCTGAATTTCAGACGGAATGATAATTTTTGTTGCCTTACCGTCTGCCGCTTTTGCAAATGCCTCAAGTGCTCGAAGCTGGATAACCTTATCCGTAGGCTTTGCTTCATTCATCATTCGAATTGACTCTGCAAGTGCTTCCTGCACCTTGAGTATCGCCTGTGCTTCACCCTCTGCCTCTAAAATTTGTGACTGTTTGGATGCATCTGCACGAAGAATAAGTGCTTCTTTTTCACCCTCTGCCTCAAGAATCTGAGACTGCTTGACGCCTTCAGCCTTTAAGATTGACTGACGGCGTTCACGTTCTGCCTTCATCTGCTTTTCCATCGCGTCCTGAATTTCACGTGGTGGAATGATGTTCTTAAGCTCAACGCGGTTTACTTTAATACCCCACGGATCAGTCGCTTCATCAAGAATTGAGCGCATTTTTGTGTTGATGTGGTCACGTGATGTAAGAGTCTGGTCAAGCTCCAGGTCACCGATTATATTACGCAATGTGGTTGCAGTTAAATTCTCAATTGCGGAAATCGGGTTTTCAACGCCGTAAACGTAAAGTTTCGGGTCGGTAATCTGGAAATACACAACAGTATCAATCTGCATTGTAACATTATCTTTAGTAATAACCGGCTGCGGTGGGAAATCCACCACTTGCTCTTTTAAAGAAATACGGTGTGAGACTCTGTCAATAAACGGAATTTTAACATGAATTCCCACAGCCCATGTCGCCTGATATGCACCAAGTCGCTCAAGCACGCGAGCAGATGCCTGCTGAACAACAATGATGTTCGATGCGATTACAATAAGCACAAAAACTATTAAAACAATAATTGCTATACCCATTTCTATTCCTCCATATTTTTAATTATAAGCTTAACACCCTCAATTTTTACGATTTCGACTTTTGCGTTAACTTCAACAATATTATTATCAAAACTCCTTGCCGACCACGCTTTGCCATCAACCTTAACCTCACCGCAACCTACGTCATTGTCAATTTTTTCGGTCACGATACCAATTTTGCCGATAAGCGCATCAGCGTTTGTTGCCTCAATTTTAGGGGTAATGAATTTATACGCAATTTGGCGCACAAAAACAAGCAAAACTGCGGAAACAGCAATAAAGACAATAATTTGCATCCATATTCCTGCGCCGAGCACTGCTGCAATCATTGCAAAAAGCGCTCCTGCCGCAAACCAAATTGAGGTGAGCCCTGCTGTTGCTGCCTCAAATACGGCAAAAACGATAACAAGGCCAAGCCAGATATAAGTCATATTCATCTTAATCACCGCTTTCATTCTTTGTTAATTTTAGTATAACATACATATTTGCTATTTACAAATTATTTTTTTAGGTATATAATGAAGAAAAATTAAATGTTGTGCAGAGTAGATATCGGTGGGTAAAGTGCTGTGTGGACGGGGAGTTGCCGCGCAGACGAAAGTGTTTTAACACTGCCGTACCGTTTATCGCATCCCGCTGCCACACGGAAGAGATATTTCCTCTTTGTGGTTTGCAATGGCACAAGGAGGTATTTTTATGTTCAAAATTTTTAAAGATTCGCTGTACGAAATTAAAAATGTGCACACTATGACACAGTGCGCGATATTTATAGCTCTTTATGTCGTACTCGATGCATTTTCCGTGAATTTTATGACTGTGCAATTTACTTTTTCATTTTTGGCACTCGCGGTTATTGCATATATCGCAGGACCAACAACTGCCTTTTTCTGTGGCGGTGCCTGCGAGGTGCTCGGTTATCTGCTCGCTCCCAAAACAGGTCCCCTGCACTTGGGATTTACTTTTACCGCGATGCTTACAGGTCTTGTTATGGGGCTGTTTTTGTACAAGCGCGATTTAAAGCTCTGGCGTGTTATTGTTTCTCGTTCAATCGTCGCTTTTATTTTGAATTTGTGTCTTAATACATATTGGATTTCAACAATGATCGGAAAAGCATATATGCTTATGCTTCCCGGCCGCGCACTTAAAACTGTAATTGAACTCCCTATTGATATCATTCTTATTTTCCTGGTTTTAAAATTAACAACTGTAATTGATAAAAGCTTTAAAAAATCCGCTTGAGTATTCAAGCGTATTTTTGTTATCTTTTGAGTATTTTTTCAATTGGTTTTGTCAAAGCTTTCTGCCATAATTTAACAACAAAACCGGTTAGTATTGCAGAAATAACCGTTCCCTCGCGTGTTTCAAGCAGCGCTCCGTTAAATAGTAAAAGCGATAATAAAACAGATATCGCAACCCACGAAACATCAAAAATAACTTTCATTGTTGAAAAATCTTTACCCGATACAATAGACAGTGTTTTAACAAAAGCTTCGCCCGAATTTAAAAGTGCATCTGCCATAACACCGAGGGCTATACCGAGTGCCAAAAATACAACTCCAATCAGCACTAAAGAAAGTCGCACTACATAAACATCATTCGGGATAAAACCAACGAGCCACAGGCCGAAATCCGTAAAATATCCAAATGCAAAGGATAGCGGAATTTGCATGAGCTGTATAAGCTTAAATCTCTTCCCAAGAATTAAAACCTGCCCTAAAAGCAAAATTAAATTTGAAATTATAAGCCACGTTCCAAGCGAAAAGAATTTAAATTTAAGACTTATTATATTTGCAACAGACGAGACCGGCGAAACACCAAGCTCCGCCCTTTTCGTAAAAGCAATTCCAATACCTATGAACATAAGCCCGATTATGAAAACAATGTGCCTTTTTAGTGTTTCTTTTTTCTTCATTTCAAACCAAGAAGCTCCTTTAAGTTTCCGCCAAAAATTCTCAAATCTGCAAGCTATCCATCTCCAAAATTTATGTAACCGAAGCCATAGAGTCTGTCATCATTTTTTTATATTTTACAATATCCAATTTTATAAGTCAACCCGAACTTTTTCTTATTATACCGCTTCTGTTTTATTGACATTTC
>JAZNOR010000065.1:0-6878 GCA_045589235.1 Eubacteriales bacterium
CATCGCAGGTTCAAACGGCAAGATTAATCCTAAGGCTACAGCAACTCGTGCTGAAGTAGCAGTAGTTTTAAGCCGAATCTACGCACTTATCAATAAGTAATAATAAAAATCACCTGTGGGAAACCACAGGTGATTTTTTATATTTAACATAAAAAATACCGATGATTACTCATCGGTATTTTCAATATACACGGAATTGTCGATACGATATTGTTTCGGTGTCACGCCCAATGTCTTTTTAAATACGTTATAAAAATATTTGAGGTCATGAAAGCCACACTGTTCAGCAATATCCGAAATTGTACGATTGGATGAAAGAAGAAGCTTACACGCCTCATCAATTCGTATTTTTTGCAAAAGAGAATTTATTGGCATACCCGTGATGTCACGGAATATGCGCGAAAAATAGTCTTTGCTGAGAAAGGCTTGTGCTGCAAGCTCGCCCAGCGATAAATCTCTATAATAGTTTTTGCGCAAGTATTCAAGAGTTGAATTAACAATTTGTGTTTGTCTTGAAGTTGCATCATTTTTTTGCGTTGAGGACATTCTACGGAAAATTTGAATTATAAGTTCTATTACGTATGCGCGAATAATATTGATGTATCCTATTTTCTGCGATTCAAATTCATTGTGTATTTTTTTGAATATATCGCTGAAAATATTGTACTTACTACCGGAAATATGAATGTCCGGCCCTATTTGTTCAGATGGAAAAAGGGAATAAAACAGAAATGAGGAGTTTATTGATTCAAAATCAAATGCATTTATAAGCGAAACATCAAAAAAACGAGGGGTGAAGAGCAAATCATACATAATAAGCTCATCATCGCTTTCATCGCTTGAAAACGCGTGCGGCGTGTCGTAATTTATAATAAACAAATCGCCTTTTGAGAATTTCGATGAACGGTCGCCGACAGTATGTGTACCCGAACCGGAAACGATATAAGCAAGTTCTATAAAGGTATGCTTATGCATCATACCGTCAAAATCAGTTGTGTGCGGAGAGAGCTGAATAAAAACATCTTCGCCGGCGCGAAAAATATCTTCTTGTCGAATTGTAGGGACATTATCTGATTTATCAACAAACACAAGCAACTCCTCCTTTATGTTTATTATACAACAAGCAGATTAAAAATGTAAAGGGGGAAAAACGCAAAAAGCATATAACAAAGTTACCAATTTGAAATTGACAAGTAAAAATAAATAGAATTTGTCAATAAAAGAATAAAATTTGCAGAGAAATATTAAAAAAAGCATGTTATTCTATATAGGATGCTAGTTAAACTAGCAACACTTTCATTTTCTTATTTTCCTATTTCGATTTGCAGTATGGCGGAGCCTCCTCTCCACCATGCTGCAGTCGGAACCATTAAATATTATACACCTGCTTTGGCAGGTGTTTTATTTTATATCAGATTATACCCATAAAATACAGAACTTGACCAAAAAAATATATTGTGTTATAGTGTATTATAGTGTATAATACACTTAGGTATTTATATTTTTAATGGATAAAAAGTAGCGAAAAATACCTAAAATAACACTTTACTACATAAAATGAGAAGGAAAAGGAGAGGAAACGTATGAAACTAAGAAGAACATTGGCGTGGGTTATTACGTTGGCTATGCTGGTGGGATTTTTCCCGGCTGAGCTTTTTTCTGTTGCACAGGCAGCAGATGCTGTGCAGTTGAATTTTGCAGGCTCTGCAAATACGGCTACTTATGATTTTGTAACAGGATTTGCCAATAATGATGATTTGCGCATCAAAGCAAGCGCATACAATGCAGAGAAAAATGCAAATTGGTATTTAAAAGAGGCAAATCATGCAGGAGATACAACCAGTATTTTCTCAGGTTGGCTTAACTTTAAGGCAACTGATTTGGATGATTACCTCGCATTTATGGTGAAATTACCTGAAGTTTCGGGTAAATATACTGTAGACCTGACTTATTCGAGTGTGAAAAATTATGGTGCGACAAAGCTTAACGTTTACGCACTTCCGGCAGATTGCGAAAACATTGCAACATCGCTCTCTCGCAGTGCGCTTATCGGAACGGTTGAATGCGCTAAAACGGGTGCTTTAAAGAACGCTGCTACAGATACGGTGGGTGTTATCAATGCTACTGCCGGTGATGAAAAAATTATTGTGATTCTTCCTGCTGCAGAACACAGCACAGAACGCACAAGCTATTGTGGCGACTGCGGCGCTTATATAAAGAGCATCACACTTAAAGGCTCAGAATCTATTGGAGACATTCGCCTTGATAACGGCAAAGAAACAAACTCAATTGCAGTTGGCGAAACTGCTCCAATCGTTATAACGGGTAAGGCTAGCAGTGTGAGCTATGTAAGTTCAAACAGCGCCGTTGCAAGTGTTAGCGCAGACGGAATTGTTACAGCAGAATCCGAGGGTATTGCAACAATTACCGTAACTGCAAAGCTTGGAAGTGCAAGTGAAGAAGTTGAGCTTCCGATAGTTGCTGGCGCACTTAAGAGCAGAAATTCGCTTTACACAACAGAAATGATACTCAATGCGCGCGAAAACCTTGAAAAATATTCGTGGGCATCAAGTGCATCTGCAGTAGCGGCGGCTGACCGTTATTTAGAGAATCTTGACCTCATATACAGTATGATTACAACTCAGAAATTGCCGCGTGGTCACTGGTATAAGAATGACCCGAATTATCGTTTGTGTCATTACTGCGGCAATGATATTATGACAAAATACGGCGGATACATCTATGATCCGATTGCAAACCCGTGGAAAATTCAGTGCCCAGAGTGCGAAAGCCTTTTCCCGTCAAATGACTTCAAGAGCTACTATGAGCTCGGTATTGATGAGAACGGAAATTGGGACCCTGCACTTTCTGCAAGCAAGCATGAAGAGCACGTTAAAAATGGTGGAGAGAACTACCTCATAAACATTAGCTTTGATGATAGGCCTGAAGACTGGGGTGTTGATGCAGGCGAAGGCTACGACACAGGCAATGTCTATGCAAACGGAGTTCCGGAGATTTATCTCTTTATTCCTTATTACAATGCAAACGCACTTTGGTGGGGTTCTTCAACCTACGCTGAGAGTGGCTTAATCACTTGTGCAATCAATGCTCTTGCTGATGCATATGTTTATACCGGTGAGGAAAAATACGGCGTTGCCGGTGCAATTTTACTTGACCGCGTGGCTGACGTTTATCCGGATATGCAGTTGATTGATGAATGGGAAGACTATGTCAACTCAAATGGCGGATCCGGTAAGGGTAAGGTTTTAGGTCATATCGGAGATAATGCACTTGCTACATCGCTTATCCGCAATTACGATAAGCTCTGGCGTATTATGGATAACCCGAAAGTAATTGAGTACCTCTCAGATAAGGCAAAGCAGTATAATATGTCAAACCCGAAAACTCACGGTGACTTTATTCGCAAAAACTGCGATGACGGTATTCTCCGTGCGGTAAGACAGGGTATTCACGATCTTGAAATTAAGGGTAACTACGGACTTCCGCAGAATACAATGGCATATGCGGCGGTCACACTTGATTCATTCCCGGAAACCAAGGAATGGATTGACTGGATTTTTGAACTCAGTGAAACCAATGTTGAGGGTGAAAAAGGCAACTTCTACTCGACACTTGTTAATGATGTAGACCGTGACGGTTGGGGCAACGAGGCATCGCCGGATTACAACTCAGACTGGGTTGATGCGCTTCGCGGTGTCGCTGATACTTTACATAACTATAAGGATGTATACTCGGGCGGAAACCTTTACGATTATCCGAAGTTTGTTCAGATGTTAAAAGCTCCGGGTGAGATAATAATTGCAGATATTTACACTCCGCTTATAGGTGACAGCGGTCAGTTTGCAAAACCGCACACGACTGCAGATAAATCTACTTTGATTTCTGCATGGCGTGCCGGCGTGCGCGATGATAACATTGCACGACTGATATATAACTTAAATGGCGGCACAGTAAACAATTTATATACAAGCATTTACGACGAAAATCCGCAAAGCATTCAGGATGAAATTCAGGCTGTAATTGATGAAAAGGGCGCATCTCTTGATTATGGCAGCACAAACCTTGCAGGCTACGGTCTTGCACTTATGCGCGGTGAAAACAAAAACACATACTGGATGTATTACGGTAGAAATGCAGGTCACGGTCACAGCGATAAGTTGAATCTTGGCGTTGTTGCATACGGAATTGATATGGCACCGGATCTCGGTAACCCGGACTATAAAACAGCGGATTGCAACCGTTCAACTTGGGTTGAGGCTCCGATGAGCCACAACACGGTATTCGTTGTTGAAAAGAGTGGCGCAAATTATGTAAGCTCAGTTCAGAAATCAAGCGATATTTCAACTCCGTATCACTTTGATGATTCAGGCGAAGTTAAGGTAATGGATGTTGATGCACCTGAAATTTACGGCTCAACCGATATATTCCGCAGAACAGTAGTTTCTGTTGAGGTATCTGATGAAGTTAGCTACGCGGTTGACTTCTTCCGAGTAAAGGGTGGCAACGACCATATTTATAACTTCCACGCTCAGGGTGACGAAATCGCTGTTGATATTCAAATGGAAGAGCAGCAGAAGGAAATAAGTCCAAATGTGGAATCGTCTTATGCAGGTCCTGATGTCCCGTACGGTAACGATGAGCTTTGGAGCACAGCGACCGGTATCTCACCTCTTGCAAATCCGGTAGGCTTTACTTGGATTAAAAATGTTTACAGAGCTGCAAATCCAACTGCTGATACAATCAGCGCAGACTTTAAGATCAACAACTACTTCAATGTAGAAAACGTTGCTGACAATTTACACTTGAAGCTCACAATGATAAATGATGGCCTTACTGAATTTGCGTATGGCGATGCGCGTCCTCCGAAGGCAAATGGTGCGCCGGAGCTTTATAAGCAGATTATGGCTCGCCGTAAGGGTGACAATCTTGATTCTCTTTACACTGCGGTAATCGAGCCGTATAAAGACACTGCATATATCGAAAGTGTAAGCGAAGTGCCTATGACCGTCAAGAACGGAGCTGAAGGCAAAAATGATGCTTCACGTGCAGTTAAGGTAACACTCACAAACGGCAGAGTTGACTATGTAATATATGCAACAAACAATGATGTTACATACACGGTTGACAATAGCTTTGACGTATGTGCATTTGTAGGTGTTGTTACATACGCACCAAATTCCGATGTACCGACATATACATATATGGATGATGGCACGGAGATTGCAGGCGTTACAGGTTCTTCGGCATTTAACGGTACCATTTCAGACTTTACAAAGGAAATGAGCACCAAAAACTCAATTACCGTTGAATTTGATGGCAACTACAATGCAGAGGCACTTGCAGGAAAATATATTTATGTAGAAAATGACGGCATTCAGAATGGCGCATACTTGATTGAAAGTGCTCAGGACAACGGCGATGGCACAGCTACCCTTGATGTTGGTATGACAACACTCATTCGCAGCTATGTTGACAGAACAGATGCATCAAAGGGCTATGTTTACAATATTGCAGAAGGACAGAGCTTCAGAATTCCGCTTTCAACTGAAGAAGCACCGAAGGTAACCGCTGTTTCACTTGAGACGAATAAAGAAAGTATCGCAAAAGGTGACTCTGCAAAGCTTTCACTTGTTGGAACTTTAAGCGATGGCTCAACTAAGATTCTTGATAAGCTGCCTATTACCTACAATAGCAGTGATGAAAACATTGCAACAGTTAGTGAAAGTGGCACGGTTGTTTATCTTGCACCGGGTGAGGTTACAATTACTGCAACGGTTGAAATCGATGGTGAAATTAAAACTGCAACAGCAAACATTGTTTGTGAAGAACCGGTGGAAGCGCAGACATGGGCAGGTCAGACAAATTCAATAGGTTATCGTTTCCCGAAGCTTTCAAAAGGTGAAGTCTTTGCAAACTTTGTTTCAGGATATGTTTCTGAAAATCAGGAGGCTGAAGGCGAAGGCGTGTCCTACTACGGCGGTGAGCACAAGGCATACGCTCTTACTCTTGACAATAACCGTCGAGTTATTTTCCGCGAAAATCCAGGCAAGGATAATTACTTTACGCATACAATTATTCTTCCGGAAGCTACAGGCAGATATGCAATTAAGCTCGACTCATCCAACTCGGGAGGAACTGATGCTATTGATATCTGGATGATGAGTGGCGATACCCCGGCAGAAGACGGAGCGATTGATGTTAACTTCTTAACTACAGCATACCCGAATATGAATGGTGAACCGGAGACAGGCTCAGTTGCAGATGCATCGATCTATACTACAGTCGGCGTTATTGATGTTACCGAAAAGAATGCAGGAAATCCGGTTAAGTTTGTGTTCAAGACATCAAGCAAGGCAACTCCGTCAACTGAGGAACATCCGTATTCGTTGTACTATTACGGCATTAAGCTTGAGGGTATGCCGACAAACAAGCTTATGAAAGCTGACCTTAGTGTTGATACAACAGAGCTTAAAGTTGGTGAGAGTACACAGGCAACTGTTATGGGCACAATGCTTAACGGAACGACTATGTTGGTTAAAGAAATGGCAAACAGCGAAGTTGTATACGAAAGCTCAGATAAATCAATTGCAGAAATCGATGCAACAGGTAAAATTACAGCTAAGTCAGCAGGCGATGTGACAATTAAAGCGCATGCTTATGTAACTACTGCTTATCAGAGAACTGAAAGTGTTAATATTCATGTTAGCGCAGTTCTCAGCGAAGAGGATGCAGCGTATGCAGAAGCTGCAAAAGCAGAGGTTGCAAAGCTTGCAGATAACTCAGCAGAAGTCGCAGCAGAAATTTCAAACTTTGACGCAGCAGTTGATGCAATGCTTGATGACAATGTTCTTTCAGAA
>JAZNOR010000066.1:0-8832 GCA_045589235.1 Eubacteriales bacterium
CAATCATGACCCGTATTGGTCAGAACGTGCTCGACGCTCTCGGTGACAGCACTGACTTCGTTCACGGCTTACACGCTAAGGCTGATCTCGACGAAGAGAAGCGTTACATTGTTCAGTTCCCGCAGGATAACACAATCTGGAGTATCAACTCAGGTTACGGCGGTAACGTTCTCCTCGGCAAGAAGTGCTTCGCACTCCGTATCGCATCTTACCAGGGTAAGAACGAGGGCTGGATGGCTGAGCATATGCTCATCCTCGGTTTAGAGAAGCCGAATGGCGAAACCAAGTACATCGCTGCTGCATTCCCGTCAGCTTGCGGTAAGACAAACCTCGCAATGCTCATTCCGCCGGAAGGCTATAAGAGTAAAGGTTACAAGATTTGGTGCGTTGGTGACGATATCGCTTGGATGCGTGTTGGCGAAAACGGCGAGCTCCGCGCTATCAACCCTGAAGCAGGCTTCTTCGGCGTTGCTCCGGGTACTAATATGAAATCTAACCCGAATGCTCTTATGACTTGCCAGAAGAACACAATCTTCACAAACGTTGTTCATAACTTAGAGGATAACACAGTTTGGTGGGAAGGCTTAGATAAGAACCCGCCGAAGAACGCTCTTACCTGGACAGGTGTTGAGTGGGACGGTGAAGGCAAGGGTGCTCATCCGAACAGCCGCTTTACTGCTCCGGCTTGCCAGTGCCCGTGCATTTCTGAGCACTTTGAGGATCCGAACGGCGTTGAAATTTCTGCAATCGTATTCGGTGGCCGTCGTGCAAAGACTGCTCCGCTTGTATATCAGTCATTCGATTGGAACCACGGTGTATTCGTAGGTTCAGCTATGGCTTCTGAAACAACTGCTGCTGCATCAGGTGCAGTTGGTGTTGTTCGTCGTGACCCGATGGCTATGCTTCCGTTCTGCGGATACAATATGGGTGACTACTTCGCTCATTGGATCGAAATGGGTAAGAAGATTAAGAAGCAGCCGAAGATCTTCCACACTAACTGGTTCCGTCTTGATGATGACGGCAACTTTATGTGGCCGGGATTTGGCGACAATATGCGCGTTCTCGAGTGGATTATCAACCGTTGTGAGGACAAGGTTGACGCTGATGTTACTCCGATCGGTTATGTTCCGAAGGTTGACGATATCAACCTCGCAGGTATCGAGGATGAGGTTTCTAAGGACACATTAAAGGCGCTTCTTGATGTTGACCCGGCTGTATGGGCTGACGATGTTGCAGGTCTTGAAGAGTTCTATGCTAAGTTTGACCGTATGCCGGCTGAGATGACAAATCAGCTCAACGCATTAAAGGAAAGACTTGCAAAGTAATTTAAATTAAATTAAGCCTGACAAGAATTATCTTGTCAGGCTTTTCTTTTTGCATAGAAAGTACGCGTACTAAATTAAATGCAATGTTTACATAGTAAAATATGACTATTTCTTTTGCTTTTTTAACTAATCTCCGAACTCATTATCCTCAATAACAAGCTCACGAACGGCACTTGCCTTTATCGCCTTATCGCGCGACATTACAAAGGTGTTGCCCTTAATTAATATTTTTCCATGGATATAGGTTGACGTCTCAGGACGACAAGTTCCAACATAAATATTCGCCGTTCTGCTCTCGCCAAAAGTATTACCCGTAATCAAAACATCCTCAACCGTGCCATGTTCCTTCCAGAAACTTGCAAGATCATCGATATAAATATCTCCGCTGGTTAAGTTAAGATTATTGTTTCTGATTATCATATTCGGTCCGGACAATCTCATATGCGGGCAGTTGATTACCGTGTTGTTTTCAATCAACACCTGCTTTGGCATACGTCCACGGTTTTCAATTAACATCCCGGGCTTTATGCCCTCGGTTGAATCAAGCTTTAAAATTATATTTGAAACTCTGTCCGCGTCGTAGCTTATATCCTTAACGAGCACAGTTTTTAAGAAGTTCTGATTCTCATCACTTACGTGAAGAGTATCACCCGCAAAAAACGGAATCATATTATGTGAGCCGTGACCGTGCTGGAGCTTTACCTCGGTATCTGAAAGCACCTCAAGCGACTCAAGATAATAACCGTGAAGGTTAATTGCATCGTCATATGTATCGCGAATATACGAATTGGTGAGTGAGAAATCGCCCGTACAGTTGGTTGCAAAAATTCCGTCAGCCGTACTTGAGTAATACTCACGTCTGCCCTCTTTGAGAGCAAGGCGGTATTTGTTTATCAAAACGTTGTCGCACAGATCAAAAACAAGTCCCATTCCACCGTTGCGGTAAATTGAAACGTTGTCAATCTTGACATTTTTGCAGCACTCACAAAAGCAAGCGTGCGCCTCGCGCTCGTTATCATAACCGAGGCAAAGTGTATGCCCTACTTCAAACGGTAGCATATTCTCGTTATTGTCGCGGTATCTCATAAATATGTTACTGCCCTGCTTTATTGCGTCTACAAAAATATGCTTTGCTGCTGGATTTAAGCGACCTTCAAACTTGCCAACGTGGGTGAAAACGATTGTAGAACCATTGATCGAAAGGCTCTTGGTGCTTATTTTTCTGTCTTTTGTGCTGAGAATTTCTTCACCGCAAATGAACTCAATATTGTGGTCCTCATTTATGTTATATTCGAAAACATTTTCATCAATATTGATTAAGAAACCATCGTCACGCACCGCTAAAACATCGGCATAAGCATAACGCAGAAAAGCATATTCCATATTGATGTTTTTAAGTGTTATGTTCTCGCAATTTAAAAAATAGAACGGATTCACACGATCGCAGAAAATAAAGTCCGCACCATTACCGTCAATAGTTAAATTCTTCTTCCCAATAACGTCAAAAATAATGTTTACATCGCTGGCTTTTCGCGATGAGGAATAAAGCATTCTGTTAATACTTCCTGCGCGGTAAAATTTATATGTACCCTTTTCAAATTCAATAATATTTTCGCAATCTTCAGGTAGTTTTGCAAGAGTTTTGTATATGACCGGCGTCATATTTTCACCGGTGTTTTTAACTTTGATTATATTTTGTTTCAACTAGCCCGTAACCTCCTCGGCTTCTTCCGCGATATACTGTGAATTTATCCAATACATTGCTTGTAGAATGTCCATTTCGTGGCCGCCGTCAAATATATCGAGAAATACTCGCGACTTCGGATACTTTGAATTGAGTTCATTAAAGAAATCTATACTCTGCTGTACCGGCACGATATGGTCATATTTTCCGTGGAAAATCTTTAAATTCGCGGTTGCAATTTTATCAATATAATTTATTGGTGAACGTAAAAGCATTTCATCTGCACTTCCGCAACAAGCATCCACAGCTGATGCATATCTCGGGCTCTCAACTTTCCAACGCTCTAAATTAGAAATCGGAACGAATGATGCAATTGCCTTAAAATACTCTGGAATGTATCCTGCCATCATAAGTGACATATGTCCGCCACCGGAAGCACCGAGTAAAAATATGTTTTCTTTGTCTATGTCATAATTTGAAAGCACATAGTCGATTGCATCTCGAATATCTGTTTTTGCCTCTCGCGATCCGCAAGCCTTTGTGCAATTCGGGTTTGACGCAAGATTAGGGCCGCGAAATTCCGGTAGGAGCAGGTTAAAATCATACTGCTCCGCAACAGGTACCATATTCTCTACCTGATTGAAGCGGTCATAGCTCCAGGTGTGAAGTCCGACAAGAAGCGGTCTTCCCTCATTTGGTGATTTATAGAAAAGCGACGGCTGAAGCGTTCCGTCAACACTTGATTTAACAAGAATTTCCGTTTGATTTAAAACTACCTTTTTTTCAAAGCTTTCACTTGTGCACTTCATTTAAAAAACCTCCAGTAAAATAACACCGTTATTTTTAATGGCAAACTCCATATTCGGTGTAAACTTACCTTCAGTATAACAGTTTTCAGAAAGTTTCGCAATCTCTTCTTTCTGTGCATCGGTTAAAGGTTCTGAGTAACCGAGCTTTTTAAATGCCCCGTAGCCGTTTGCCCTCTCGCTGTCAATTGTCCAAAGTTTATAGCTTTTTCCTTCAATGCCGTCTAAGCTAAGCTCAACATTTAAATCAGGAAGCTCACGGTCAAAATGCTCGGATGAGTATACAAACATAATTGCAAGATGTCCGTCTTCACACTTTGTCGGAAGAATATTTAATGTATCGTCATCTAAAACAGTGATCGAGGAAAGCTGTTTATCTCCGAGTTTAGCCGCAAGTGCGTACGCGTTATAAATCGGCTTTTTAAATCCGCTTAATGTGAAAAATCCACGGAAACCCGAAAATTCATTATACAATTCGTGCTGACCGGAGAGGCATATTAAAATTTTATCAAGCGGAAGATTATAGACATTGCAAGCCATAATAAGGCGTGCAAAATAAGCAGAATACACTTCATTTTCACGGAATATAAGGCTCGGGAAATCATCAATATTGCAAAAACCTATGCCCGATGCGCCCCACTCATCAATGACAAGCGGAATGTTTTCAAAACCATTGTTCTTGCAAATATTGTGAACGCGCAAGACCTTATTTACAATATTATAAACGCTAAGCGGTTTTTCGCCATTTTCAATTGCAGCAGGAACGGTTCCGTATGCGTGGAAGCAGATATAGTCTATCTTTTGCTTATTTTCTTTAATATGCTTTAAAAGGCCGTCTAAAAATGCCGCCTCACGAGCTAACGCCGGTCCGCCGATTTTGAGTTTATCTGAAACGCGACATACTCCGCGCTCAAATGCATCATAAAGCTTACAGTAGCTTTCAATTCTTTTCTCCATATCCTTGCATTTTTTCATATAGAACCAGGAAATATCCGGTTCATTAAAGCATTGAAGATACCATTTAGACACCTCTTCAATGCCGTATCGCTCTACAATATGCTCGGTATACTTAAAGCAAACCTCTTCCCATAGTGCAAAATCTTTAGGCTCTGCAGTTATGATAAATTTGCCCTTGTATCGGGTTTTATTCTTGCAAACGGTTGCGAGCTCATCAGGGTCTGAGGATATACACGGCGGAATAAAATTATATGAAACGAGCAGGTTAAACCCCTTTGATACCATATAATCCATACGCTGATCATTAAGTGTAAAATCATACTTGAGATTTCCGTTTTCGTCCATAGTAACGATGTCCTCAAGCATGGCGTACATTCTGACTGTCTGCGCAACATTGTCGCGTGCGACATTATCTAAAATTTCTCTTCCCCAATCATCCTCAATAGCATCTGTTGGATGGAAATGAATATGATTCCAGAAATTATGCAGTTTTTTAACTGTTTTGGAAGCATCAATAAAAACCTTCATAGTATCACCTCTAATTTAAATTCTATATAGCACCATCGCTATGAAAACAAGAATAACACCTATAATACTGTATTTGTCAGGTTTTTCTTTGAATGCTATCCATGCCATAATACTTCCTGCGATAAGCGACAATCCATTTTGCAGCGGATAGAGAACAACCGCATCAAGAAGCTGTGCTGCCTTTGTTTGAAAAAACGTTGCCGCATATAAAACAGCACTCATTATAAAAATCAGCGGAAGTATCGGTTTTAAAGATGACATTTGCGCTTTAATAGACCTTTTCCCTTTAAGAAGTAAACGAATTAAAAGCAAAAACAATGTAGAAAAAACAAAAGAGTAGTATGTAAATAAGTTTGCGGTTATTTCCGGAAATTCACGGGTAAACCACTTTTGCGATACGCTTGATAATCCTGCGCAGAGCAAAAGTCCAAGAAGTATTGCCATATCATTAAACGCCGGCTTTTTCTTAAGTTCTGTTTGGTATTTTGCCATAAGCATAATTGCTGCAATAATAAAAACTACGGCAAGCAAATTGAATAGTGTAAGCTGCTCGCCAAAAAATAAAACTCCAAAAACAACAGCAACAATAAACCCCGAATTATTTGCCGTACTCGCAAACATATATGCATCTGTTTTTAAGGCAATTAACAAAAACGTATATGTAAGCGCTAAGAAAATTCCCGAAACAGCGCAAATTACAAGCCCCTCTAGGGGAATTTCAAACATTATTTTAGATACAAATAACGCGCCACATATCATACAGAACGCACTTCGTATCAAGCTTATGTTTATATTGTCCGCAAGCTCCTCTGTAGTAAGACTCACCTTTTTTGAAAAGAATCCTTTTACTACATTCATAACAACTGTTAAAACAATAAAAATATATCCCATTTTGCACCTTCTTTGGCAAACTCAAATTTACTTATTTGATATTATTGTAACATGTTTTTTTGCCATTTCAATACACAAGTCGTTATTTCCGTTGCACTATTTGACAAATTATTTTTACACGTGTACAATAAGGTTATGAACAGTAAACTTAAATTCAAAAACTTGAGATTTCACATTTCAAATCATAGTAAAGGTAGAATTTTCGCTAATTGGACTCGCGTTGCCAACGCCCTTATATGTGTGCACGAAGGAGAGATAGAAGTAAAATGCGACAAGGGTTCTGCGCGCGCAACAAGCGGTGATTGCATTTTTGTTCCCGCTTCTGCTTTTGGTTCAACTTATTTTTTAGGCGAAAATAACTGCGCCTTTATTTTCTTATTTGACTTTGATACAGGTGATGTACTAAACGAAGTTAAGCTCTGGAAAAGCACCCGTGGAATTAGCTCGCTTGTAACTGATGCTTTAAGCGCGTATTATAACGGTATTGTCAACACAAACTACTATTATTCTATTTTTTACGGTATTATTTTTGCAATTCAGAATAATCAGAAAATTGCAAAAAAGTACGAAAAAATCCAGCAAATTGTGCTGGAAATAAATAAAAATTATAGCTTAAATGTTAAAATTTCGGAGTATGCAAAGAAAGCCTTTATGAGTGAAAGCGGGCTTCGCGCACTTTTCAAGGAATATACAGGCAAAAGTATAATTGAGTATCGCAACGATTTGCGCTTAAAACACGCGGAAATGTTAATTTCCGAAGGTATGTCAACCTGGGAAGCCTCACTTAAGGTCGGATTTTCAAGTTCATCTTACTATTGCCGTCAAGCAGCAAAAAAGAAAAAGCAGGTATAAAATATACCTGCTTTTATTATTTAGCCTCTTACGTATTTTAAAATGTCTGTGAGTGACTTGTCGTTGTCATAAGTCGGCCAATATTCGAAGCCGAAGTAGCGGTCATAACCTGCCTTGTCAGCCGCTGCAATAACAAACGGATAGTTTGTCTCGCCGAGGTGCAGTTCGTGACGACCCGGAACGCCTGCAGAGTGGAAGTGACCGATGTAGTTAATATTCTCAGTAATCTGATTTACAAGGTTACCCTCCATAAGCTGCATATGATAGCAGTCATATAAAAGCTTGATTGACGGAGAGTTAACAGCCTTAACAATCTCAAAGCCGATATATGAGCTGTCTAAGTAATAGCCCTTATGGTCATAGAGTGAGTTGAGCGCCTCTAAAACGATTGTAACTCCTGCCTTCTGAGCAATTTCAGCAGTGCGCTTTAAGTTCTCAACGAGGAGAATCTTCTGGCTGTCAGCCTTGCACTCAAGCTCACCGGAGAGACCAATCATTGTGTTACATCCGATTGCCTTTGCAATTTCAAGAGATTTCTCAACATTTGCCTTAACAACCTCCCACGGGAAGTTCATACGGTATGTCCAAGCCTGATTGAGGCAGCAAGCAGCTACCGGAATGCCAACACTTGCAGCAACTTCGCCAATCTTCTTCGGATCAACCTCGCCGCCTACCCACGGATCCCAGAACTCGATAGCATCGCAGCCGAGCTCTTTTGCCTTGCGGATACGGTCATAGAAATTAAGATTTTCAAAAATCGGTTCTATACAAAGTGAAAACTTCATTTTACCTCTTCCTTTCATATTAAAAAGTATCGGGCGGGCACACCCGCCCGATACGGCGTAATTTAGTTTATGCTAAAACTGCTGCTACCTTGTTGATAGCCTTTGCGATCATATCGCAATCCTCGTCAGTCATCTGAGCCGGAATGTCAAGGTGAACAACGCGGCCTAAGTAAGCAAGTGTCTTCGGGTTCATGTCCGGACCGTACTCAACAGTAGAAGCCTTCTTCTCATGATACGGGCACTCGTACGGGCAGCATGCCTCTGACGGAGCCTTTTTCTCAAGGACGTGTTTCCAGTGAGCATAGATGTGCCAATCCGGAATACCTGAGTTGAATACGCCTGCAGCTGCAACGCCTTCAGCCTGAAGTGCTTCGCAGAACGGAACAACCTTATCAGCAGAATCAAGGTAGAACATAAGGCAGATACCTGTATCGCCTTCCGGATCGTTGCATGGACGAACCTTGATGCCCTTTGTATCTTTAATCTGATTAATAATTCTCTTCTGATGGTCACGCATAGCTGCGTTTAAGCGGTCGAGCTTACCGAGCTGTGCGAGCATAACTGCACCTGCAAGCTCACTCATACGGAAGTTAGAACCGCAGAAAAGCTCACCCTCGTAACGCTGCTCAGCAAAACGGTCAGGTCTCCAGCAAGCAGCTGTGTCGTGGTATGAGCAGCAACGGTCGTAAATGCGAGCGTCGTTACATAAAATCATACCGCCCTCGCCTGCAGTAATTGTCTTGTGATACTGGAATGAGAAGCAACCGCAGTCGCCAAATGTACCAACGAACTTGCCCTTGTATGTAGCGCCAACTGCCTGAGCACAGTCCTCGATAACGCGGAGATTGTGCTTTTTAGCAATTGCCATAATCTTATCCATATCACACGGAACACCGCGCATATGAACAGCAACGATAGCCTTTGTTGCCGGAGTAATCTTCTTCTCAACATCTTCCGGATCCATAGTTAAAGTCTCGTCAACTTCAGCGATAACCGGAATTGCC
>JAZNOR010000067.1:0-2318 GCA_045589235.1 Eubacteriales bacterium
ATCTCTTTCATCAGATACCGTTTTAGTTGACAGACAGATAACATCGTCTGTTACGGGAACGCTTAAAGACGGCAACGAAGCTGATTTAAGCGAGCTCAATCTCGCGGAAATTTCTTACTCATCATCAGATGATACAGTAGCTGAGGTTTCGGAAAACGGAAAAATTACCGCGCATAAAAAAGGAAGTGCGACAATCACCGTAACCGTTAAACTCGACGGCGTTACAAAGACCGCTTCTCGTGAAATTGTCTGCGTAAATTACGGCGGCGAGAGCGCTTCAAATGAAATTAACCTTATGAATGGTCTTGCAGAGAGTGGCGAGAATATCGATGCTCTCACCGACTACAATGCAAGCAAGAACGCATCTTGGATATATTTTGGAAACTATATGAACCTTGCAGGTCGCTCAATCACACGTAATGGTACCGTTAATTTCATCGCAATGGATGACGGTGCGTGGAGCGCGATTAAGTTTAAGAGCACAGCTGAGGGTGCATACCAGTTAAAACTTAGCTATAAAAATCATGTCGGTGCGAAAAACGGTAAGGTTTTCGTGTTTGCAGGTAATACCAAGCTTTCTGATGTAGATTCCTTGGTCAAAACTACTGCACCGATAGGAATATTTGAATATATGAGCGGTGAACAGACCGCAAACGTCGGTGAAGTTGCGCTTCGTGCAAATAGCGAATATGTTTTAGTTTTCCAAGCTGAAGGAATTACAAATGACGGAGAAGCAGGCTTTGCAACACTCACTGCATCAAAGCTTATCTTTGACGGTGCAGAACCTGTTGCAGAAGTGCCAAAGCTCGATACCGTTTCATTAAATGTTGTTAAAGCACTTGCAATTGGTGGCGCGGCAACCGCAACTGTATGCGGCAAACTCAGCGATGGAAGTGTTGCTGATTTAACCGGTGCTATAATTGCTTACTCATCAAGTAATACTGATGCAATTACAATTGATGCGGTAACAGGGGCAATGCTCGGTGTTGCAGGCGGCAAGTCTTTAATTTCAGTAAGTGTAACACTTGGTACCGATACAAAGACGGATTCTAAGGAAGTTGAGGTATTAACTGAGGTTCAGAATCCAACCAGACCGGGTGCTGAACACAGCATTACCTATGATTTTGTAAGCTGTCTTGCGCGCTCAAATGAGGATGTATCCCCACTGACGGAATATGATCCTGATAAAAACACCAACTGGGCTTATGTGAAACACAGTTCAGGTGAAGCGAATAAAGCACGTTCATTCTACGGCTCGCTCAGAATTTACAATAACAATGCCGGCGACTATGTCGTGTTTAAGCTCAAAGCTCCTACTCCGGGTCTTTATGCAGGTACAATGACATATAGCGGTAGCGCTAATGCCAAGAAGGCAGAAATCTATCTCCTTCCGGGCAATACAGACCCGAGCACAATCGAAAATCAAATGGCGTTTACACCGGCGATTGCAACCTATGAAGTTGTTTCCTCAGCAGATACACAGGTCGTAAGCTTAGGAACATTACCGCTTACCGGCCAGACGGATTATTATTTCGTTCTCAAGTGTACCGAAGCGGCAACAGAAAACTTTACAGGTGAAGCCGGAAGACTATATCTCAGCACAATTTCATTATCCGGTGCTATGCCGCTCGATAGCTTAACTTCAAAGCTTGATAATGGTTCGGATACAAATAATGTACTTCAGCTAAATGCTCCTTGCGGAATTTTACATTCAACTCCGAGCGTGCCGTCAGAGGCGGCTGAGGCGACATATACCTATTCTTCGTCAAACGAAGAAATTGCAACCGTAAGTGCGGACGGAAAGGTTACCGCGCACAAGAACGGCTTTGCTACAATTACTGTAAATGCAACCTTGGATGATGTTACAAAAACAATAACCTTTGACATTGTTGCAGGTACTCTTAAGTCGCGCCGTTCACGAGTTACTGACGAAACACTCGAAATCATCCGTGAAAACTTCGGAAAGTACGACTGGGCAGCAGCAACGCTCAAGAGTGCTGTAAAAGAAGCGGATAAGTATGTTACCAGATACGAAGAAATCTATAATATGGTAACGACAAATGCTCTTCCGCGCGGTGTTCAGGCATATGCTGACCCGTACTTTGCATATTGCCGTTATTGTGGCGAAAACTTAGCGGCAACAAGCGGCGGCTTTGTCTCTGATGCTATGTCAATCAAATGGAAGGTGCAGTGTACCGCGTGCCGCAGATACTTCCCGTCGAACGACTTTGGAAGTTATTATGAGCTTGGCTTAGACGAGCACGGTATTTGGGATCCTGAGCTTTCTAAGCAGAAAAATGACGAGCTTATTGCAAATG
>JAZNOR010000068.1:0-15589 GCA_045589235.1 Eubacteriales bacterium
ATTGCTAATGGGATATCCGCACTCGGCAATACAGTTTCAACTGCGTTGTCTAAACCGTTATCGGTGATTATTATGGCAAAAAACACGGATATAAGGTTGAAAGCTTTATAGGTGATAAAAAAATCTATAACCTTGATATTCCGGATTCCGATACATACATCATAAGTTTCTGGAATTCGGATAAAGTTCTTGATATGATTCACACTGTATCGGTGTACAAGCTTCCGAAGAAGACTTTCTCCTGAAATATGGGGATATTAAGAATGTTTCAGAGCTTTTAGAATGAGAAGCAACCCTTCGTTTCGCTTGTGATTTTAAACCCCAACGGTGATCTTCACCGTTGGGGTTTATTTAATTCTGTTTATAAAATTATTAACTTTTTATTACAAATTTTAATTTAACTATTGACATATTTAAAATAGGGTGTACAATATAATTAGCACTCGGAAGTTTAGAGTGCTAAAAAGTGGGTATGATATATAGGGGGTGGATGTGTGAGCTTAGGTGAGCGCAAGAAGAAAATTCTAAAGGCGATTATTGATGAATATATCGAGCACGCAGAGCCGGTCGGTTCAAAAGCGATAGCGATGCACGCCGATATTGAACTCTCGCCTGCCACTATCCGCAATGAGATGTCAGACCTTGAAAGTATGGGCTATTTAGAGCAACCGCACGTGTCTGCAGGGCGCATTCCGTCGCAGGCGGGATACAGGCTTTATGTCGATGAGCTTATGAACCGTCACAGACTTTCGATAAACGAGATGGAAGCGATAAATGCATCCCTTCAGATGAAGATGAAAGAGCTTGACGAACTTATACGCGGCGTTAGCAAAGTCGTCGCTCAACTGACAAACTACACAACATATGCGGTTATGTCGGGCGCATCCGAAGTTTATATCAGAAAGTTCGATTTAATGCTTGCAGATGCGAGAACGATTGTAGTTATTATGCTTACGTCAACATCAAATGTGCGAAATACTTATTTAAAAACCGCATTCCCGGTAAGCGAAGAGGAGCTCTCGGTGCTAAGCCGAATGTTAAATAACCGTTTTGTCAATTTAACTTTAGATAAAATTGATATGTTGCTTGTCCGCCAGGCGGAGAGAGAAATGGGAAGACTTGGAGTTTTAGTTTCGCCGATTATCAATTTCGCGGCAGAGGTTATGGAAGAGGGCAGCGAGAGTAACGTCTACGTTGGCGGCGCATCGCGAATCTTGAGCCATCCTGAATATCGCGATACAGTTAAAGCACAGAAGCTTCTTGATTTTATTTCGGATCGCGGCGATATCAAATCGAGCGACGATGAAATCGGAAAGGTGCACATCGCAATTGGTACGGAAAACGAGGCAGAGCCGTTGCACGATGCAAGCGTCGTTTACGGCACTTACGGCATCGGCGATAAGATGAAAGGAACTCTCGGTGTCGTAGGCCCTGTGCGAATGGATTATGCAAAGGTTGCCGCTAACTTAAATTACTTCCTTACAGGGCTTAACAAGCTCCTGCGCGAGACATTTTCAGATGACGAATAATTTGGAGGAATAGACAAAATGGCTGAAGAAAAGAAAGTAGCTGAAGAAAAGAAGGAAAAGAAAGCTCCTGCCAAAGAAAAAAAGGCTGAGACGGTTAAAAAAGAGGTGTTTGATGCCAAGGTAAAAGAACTTGAGGAATTAAATGACCGTTATATGCGCACGATGGCAGAATATGATAATTACAGAAAGAGAACAGCGCGTGAGCGCGAAACTCTCTTTGCAGACGCCGAGAACACAACGGTTAATTCGTTTTTAGCAGTTTATGATAACTTAGAGCGCGCACTTTTAACGGAAACATCTGACGAAGCTTACAAAAAAGGCGTTGAGATGATTTTTAACGGTTTTAATGAAGTGCTCGAAAAGTTAAAGGTTGAAGTTATAAATCCGGTAAATGAACCGTTTAACCCAGAGTTCCACAATGCGGTAATGCACATAGATGATGAAAACTTTGGTGAAAATACAGTTGCCGAGGTTTTCCAAAAAGGCTTTGTACGCGCGGGTCGCGTTATAAGATATGCAATAGTAAAAGTAGCAAACTAGCTTTTAAATAATTTAATGGAGGTATATGATTATGTCAAAAATTATTGGTATTGACTTAGGTACAACAAACTCTTGCGTCGCTGTTATGGAAGGCGGAGAGCCGACAGTTTTAGTTAACGCAGAGGGTGCAAGAACAACCCCGTCTGTCGTTGCTTTCAGCAAGGATGGCGAGCGTATGGTAGGTCAGATTGCTAAGCGTCAGGCTGTTACCAACCCGGATTTAACTGTTTCTTCAATCAAGAGAGAAATGGGTACAAATCACAAGACAAATATAAGCGGTAAGGAATATTCACCGCAGGAGATTTCAGCTATGATTCTCCAGAAGCTTAAATCAGATGCTGAGGCTTTCCTCGGTCAGAAGATCACTCAGGCAGTTATCACCGTTCCGGCGTACTTTACAGACAGCCAGCGTCAGGCAACCAAGGATGCAGGTAAGATTGCAGGCCTTGAAGTTTTACGTATCATCAACGAGCCGACTGCTGCAGCGCTTGCTTATGGTCTTGATAAAGAGACCGACCAGAAGATTATGATTTATGACCTTGGCGGCGGTACATTCGACGTTTCAATCCTTGAGATTGGCGACGGTGTTTTTGAGGTTCTTGCAACCGCAGGTAACAACCGTCTCGGTGGTGACGACTTCGACGAGCGCGTTACAAACTGGATGGTTGACGAGTTCAAGAAAGAAAACGGTATGGATATCCGTAATGATAAGATGGCTATGCAGCGTCTCAAAGAGGCTGCTGAAAAGGCTAAAATTGAGCTCTCCGGTGTTACAAGCACAAACATCAGCCTTCCGTACATCACAGCTGATGCAACAGGACCTAAGCATTTAGAGCTTACTCTTACACGCGCTAAGTTTAACGAACTTACAGCTGACCTTGTTGAAAACACAATGGTACCTGTCCGTCAGGCAATGAAGGATGCAGGATTATCCCCGAACGACTTATCAAAGGTTCTTTTAGTTGGTGGTTCTTCACGTATTCCGGCAGTTCAGGATGCAGTTAAGGCATTTACCGGCAAAGAGCCGTTTAAAGGCATTAACCCGGACGAGTGTGTTGCAGTAGGTGCTGCAATTCAGGCAGGCGTTTTAGCAGGCGATGTTACAGACCTTCTCCTCTTAGACGTTACTCCGTTATCACTCGGTATCGAAACTATGGGCGGCGTGTTCACAAAGCTTATCGAGCGCAACACAACTATTCCGACTAAGAAGAGCCAGGTATTCTCAACTGCTGCTGACAACCAGACATCAGTTGAAGTACACGTTCTCCAGGGTGAGCGCGAGATGGCAGCATATAACAAGTCACTCGGCCGCTTTAATTTAGACGGTATCGCTCCGGCTCCGCGCGGAATTCCGCAGATTGAGGTTTCTTTTGATATCGACGCTAACGGTATCGTTAACGTTTCTGCAAAGGATCTCGGCACAGGCAAAGAGCAGAACATTTCAATCACTGCATCAAGCAACCTTTCACAGGATGATATCGACAAGGCTGTTAAGGAAGCTGAGCAGTTTGCGGCTGAAGACAAGAAGCGTCGCGAAGAGGTTGACACACGCAACAACGCAGATCAGATGGTATATCAGACCGAGAAGACTTTAGCTGAGCTTGGCGACAAGATTGATGAGTCTGAAAAGGCAAGCATCCAGGCTGAGGTTGATAAATTAAAAGAAACTCTCAAGGGCAACGATACAGAAGCTATCAAGGCTCAGACAGAGGCTGTTACAAAAGCATTCCACGCAGTTTCAGAGAAGCTTTATCAGGCGGCACAGGCAGCTCAGGCGGCACAGGGTGCGCAGACAGAGCAGCCGACAGGTGGCGACGATAACGTAGTCGATGCAGACTACACTCAGGTAGACTAATTTTTAAACTCACATCGTATGAGGGACAGATATTCTGTCCCTCATAAATTGGGGGAGTGAGCATTATGGCAGAGAATAAGAGAGATTATTATGAGGTGCTTGGCGTTTCAAAAACCGCGAGTGCCGATGAAATAAAAAAAGCATACAGAAAGCTTGCAAAGCAAAATCATCCGGACTTAAATCCAAATGATAAAGAGGCAGAAGCTCGATTTAAAGAAGCAAATGAAGCCTACGAGGTCTTGTCCGATGATGAAAAACGCGCACGTTATGACCAATACGGTCATGCAGGTGTTGACCCGAACTTCGGTGCAGGCGGTTTTGGCGGTGGCTTTGGTGGCGGCTTTGGCTTTGACGATATCGGTGATATTTTCGGATCATTCTTCGGCGGTGGCTTTGGCGGCGGAAGAGGCAGAAACCCGAATGCACCGCAGAGAGGCGAGAGTCTTCGCGCAGCACTTAACATTTCCTTTGAGGAAGCGGCATTTGGCTGTGAGAAGGAAATATCAATCACCAGAATGGAATCGTGCCCTGATTGTAACGGAAGTGGTGCAGAGAAGGGCAGTGCTGTTGAAACCTGCGACAATTGTCGCGGTACAGGTACTGTTAAAACCGTTCACAGAACACCGCTTGGTGCAATGTCATCATCTTCACCGTGTCCTAAGTGCGGTGGTAAGGGTAAGATTATAAAAACACCGTGTAAATCTTGTAACGGAACGGGCAAGAAGCGCGCAACAAGAAAGATTAAGGTAAACGTACCTGCAGGTATCGACCACGGGCAGACAATTTCACTTCGCGGCGAGGGTAATGCCGGAACAAATGGCGGCCCGAGTGGAGATTTACTTATTAATATTAATGTAAGACCGCACAGTATTTTAACCCGTGATGGCACGAATGTGCTTTGTGAGGTTCCGATTACTTATGCGCAGGCAACACTCGGTGCGGAAATTGAAGTTCCGACACTTGACGGTAAGGTTAAGTACTCAATTCCCGAGGGCACGCAGACGGGTACTGTGTTCAGACTTCGCGGCAAGGGTATCACCGTGCTTCACAGCAAGGCGCGTGGTGACCAATTCGTGCGTGTAAATATCGAAGTACCGAAGAATTTAAATCAGAAGCAAAAAGATTTACTTCGCGCTTTTGCGGAATCACTCGGAGAGAGTGCACATTCCGAGCGCAAGAGCTTCTTTGATAAAATTAAGAAAAAATGATTATATAATATGGACGATTGCGAGAAGGATTAAAATTAAACCTGACAGCACCGTCCATATTTTATGTGGAATTTTAAGCGTGCGGAGCTTTTCACCAAAGGCTTTTCCGAGTTTTAAAAATAAAAACTGGGTAATACCTATCAGAATTGGAAGATACCACGCGGAAATTCCTGAAAGTCCCGCACCAAATCCGACTGCAATTGAATCAAGGGAGAGCGCGAGTGCTAAATATATCGCCTCGCGAGTGTCAATTTTTGATGAGTTGTCAAAATCGCATGTTACGGGGTCGCGCAGAATTAAAATTGTAATCCCAAGCGGTTTAATTGAAAATTTTCGTTCTTTTATATCCGCAAACGAATTAAGTATTATCCATAGTCCAAGCAAAAATAGAATAACGCTTCCGAGGATTTTACCGAGTAGCGGCGAGAGAAAAGTGTTCAGATATTTGCCAACGAAAAACGAAAGAGCAAAACACAACGCTGAAATTATAGCGCATACTAAACTCGCTCGGTTTGAAATATGTATCTTCCGAAGTCCGTATGATATTCCAACGCCGATTGAATCT
The DNA here is from genome assembly GCA_045589235.1 of Eubacteriales bacterium. GTDB lineage: Bacteria > Bacillota > Clostridia > Oscillospirales > JAAYXM01 > RGIG7332. The sequence goes on from JAZNOR010000068.1 coordinate 5,698, forward strand.
AAATTTACAGATAATATATATAGTAAAACGGCCATAAAAAAGCCTCCTGTTCTTCATACTAAAATATTGTATGAAAACAGAAGGCTCTGTGTTACCTTTTGGAATCTAAATACCCTTGCAGAATTAGCGTTGCCGCAACGGCATCAACCTTGTTTTTATGTTTTTTTGTTTTAAGACCGTTGTTTGAAAGAATCTGATGTGCGGAAACAGAAGTTCTTCGCTCGTCCCATAAAATTACGGGAAGCGAGGTTTTTTCTTTTAGAATGTTTGCCAGTTCTTCGCTTTTTTCACCGCGGACGCCAACCGTGCCGTCCATGTTTTTCGGATATCCCAAAACTATTTCGGCAACGTCTCGTTCTTTTGCCTCATTCACTATAGTGTCAACAACCTTGTCAAAATTCCATTCGTGTAAGGTGAACGCGTCGCCGACAAGAAAGCCAGTAATATCCGAGAAAGCGAGGCCTACGCGCGCATCACCGTAATCTATACCCATAATTCGTGCCATTGAAAAAACTCCTCTTGTGTGTTATAATACATGTATTCTAACATAAAAAAATAAAATATGCAAAAAAAGTTAAAAAAAGGCTTGACCTTATAAAAATAATATGATATATTAGATAGTACCTGTAAGGGGTCTTTTTTTTGTGCGCTCATTTTTGCGCAGACTCCTTTTGCGGAAAAACACTATCCGCGCGGGGGAATTTCCCCGTCAGGGAGGCAATTTAATCTTAGGAGGTGCCGTTATAATGAGAGTTAAAATCACTTTAGTTTGCCAGGAGTGCAAGCAGCGCAACTACGACACGGTTAAGAACAAGAAGAACGATCCGGACCGTCTCGAAATGAATAAGTATTGCCGTTTCTGCCGTAAGCATACCCTCCACAAAGAAACGAAGTAGTCTTATTTACTTAAAGAAAGGGTGTGCAAAGTCATGTCAGAAAAGAAGGTGCGCTCAAAGAAGGATGCGGGCAAATGGTTCCGCGAAATGAAGAGCGAGCTTAAAAAAATTGTATGGCCGACTTGGGCTCAGGTGGTTAAGAATACCGGCGTTGTTATCGCTATGATGTTAGTTGTCGGTATCTTTCTCGGTATCATTGACCTCGGTTTATCTGCCGGTGTCAAGGCCCTTTTCAGCGTCTTAGGTTAGGAGATAGAATATGGCTGAAGGCGCAAAGTGGTATGTTATTCACACATACTCCGGTTATGAGAACAAAGTAGCCGCTACAATTCAAAAAACTGTTGAGAACAGAAAGCTTCACGACCTTATTTTTGCAACTCATATCCCGATGGAAACTGCGGTTGAAATCAAGGATGGCGGCAAAAAGGAAGTAGAGCGTATGGTTTTCCCGAGCTATGTTCTCGTCAAAATGATTATGACCGATGAAAGCTGGCACATCGTCCGCAATACGCGCGGTGTCACAGGGTTTGTCGGCCCGGGAAGCAAGCCGGTTCCGCTTACCGACGAAGAGGTCGCAGCTCTCGGTGTTGAGAAACGCGAAATTTCTGTCGATTACGAAGTCGGTGACAATGTCAAGATTATTGACGGTGCTCTTGAGGACTTCATTGGTGTCGTTGAGGAAATTGATCTTGACAATAATAAGATTCGTGTTGTCGTGTCCATGTTCGGTCGCGAGACACCGGTCGAGCTTGAGCCTGAACAGGTTGAGCCTGTGGCTGAAGCGTAAATTTAGTATGCCTGCACAATTGTGCTGCATATAAATGTGCAAATTTGCACGCGTGGGAGGGTGCCAAAGGGGCATTCCGCCATTTACCACATTTTTAACAAGGAGGTGCTATTACAATGGCTCAAAAGGTTATTGGATATGTAAAACTGCAAATCCCTGCCGGAAAAGCAACTCCGGCACCGCCGGTAGGTCCGGCTCTCGGTCAGCACGGTATCAATATCGTGCAGTTCACTAAGGAATTCAACGAGCGCACGAAGAACGATATCGGTCTTATCATCCCGGTTATCATCACCGTTTATGCAGACCGTTCGTTTACCTTCGTTACCAAGACTCCGCCTGCTGCTGTTCTTATCAAGAAGGCTTGCAAGATTGAGAGTGGTTCTGCTGTACCGAACAAGACCAAGGTTGCAAAGATTTCTAAGGATGACCTTAAGAAGATTGCTGAAACCAAGATGGTCGACTTAAACGCTGCATCTATCGAAGCAGCAATGAGCATGATTGCGGGTACTGCTCGCAGCATGGGTATCACAGTAGAAGAGTAATTTTATTTATTGGCGGCAAAAGCCGCCCAAGTGGGAGGATACAAAGTATCCGAAAAACCACCAGAAGGAGGATAAACAGTGCGTAGAGGTAAAAAGTATGTCGAAAGCGCGAAGCTTATCGACCGTGCAATTCAATACGACACAGCGGAAGCATTCGACCTCGTTGTAAAGTCAGGTAAGGCTAAGTTCGACGAGACAGTTGAGCTCCACGTTAAGTTAGGTGTAGACTCCCGTCACGCTGACCAGCAGGTTCGCGGTGCGGTTGTTCTTCCGCACGGTACAGGTAAGAATGTTCGTGTTTGCGTATTTGCAAAGAATGACAAGGCAAAGGAAGCTGAAGAGGCAGGTGCTGACGTAGTTGGTGCTGAGGATCTCGTTGCCAGAATTCAGGGCGAGAACTTCTTCGATTTCGATGTCGTTGTTGCTACCCCGGATATGATGGGTCTTGTTGGTCGTCTCGGTAAGGTGTTAGGTCCGAAGGGTCTTATGCCGAACCCGAAGGCTGGTACAGTTACACCTGATGTTGCTAAGGCTATTGCAGACCTTAAAGCAGGTAAGATTGAGTACCGTCTTGATAAGACTAACATCATCCACTGCCCGATCGGCAAGGTTTCATTTGGCGTTGAGAAGTTAACTGAGAACTTCGACACCATTATGGGTGCTATTATCAAGGCTAAACCGGCTGCTGCTAAGGGTCAGTACATCCGCTCATGTGTTGTTGCATCAACAATGGGCCCGGGCGTCAAGGTTAACTCTGCTAAATTAATGGGCTAAGTTATACTTGACAAAGTTTTGTTTTTAGTATATAATCTATTTTGCGTTCTTAAGACAGCAGGTTTCACGTAAGTGATATAATTTGAGTTTTCAAGCCTGCCGAGGAAATAGCTTTTGTTTTAAATACATTTGTCTATTTCTCCCCCTGTGTCTTAACGGACGCAGGGGTTATTTTTTAGCTACGGAGGTGAATTTTACTGTGCCAAACGCAAAGGTTTTAGAAGAAAAGAAAGCTATAGTTGCTAACCTCGCTGAAAAGATGAAAAACGCTAGCAGCGGTGTTTTAGTTGACTATAAGGGTATCAACGTTGAGGACGATACTAAGCTCCGTGCAGAGATGCGCAAGAACGGAGTTGAGTATACCGTTATCAAGAACAACTTAATCCGCTTTGCTGCAAAAGAAGTAGGATTCGATGCACTCGATGAGGTGCTCCACGGTACTACTGCTATTGCTATCAGCATGGACGATATGATTGCTCCGGCAAAGATCGTTGCTGAGTACGCAAAGAAGAACGACGAAGTCTTTAACATCAAGGCCGGATTCGTTGAAGGTCGCGTTATCGGTGTTGACGAGGTTAAGCGTCTTGCTGCTACTCCGAGTAAGGAAGTTTTACTTTCAAAGTTACTTGGCAGCTTGAAGTCACCGATTACAGCTCTCGCAATTGCGCTTAATGCTGTTGCTGAAAAGGGCGAGCAGGAAACTGCATAATTAAATTTAATTTAAAAATTTGTTTGGAGGTATATTAAAATGTCAGAGAAGATTACAAACATTGTTGAAGAAATTAAGGCTATGTCTCTCCTTGAGGTTGCAGACCTCGTAAAGGCTATCGAAGAAGAATTTGGTGTTTCTGCTGCTGCAGTAGCTGTTGCTGCTCCGGCTGCAGGTGCTGCTGATGCAGGTGCAGGCGCTGCTGAGAAGAGCGAATTTGACGTTGTTCTCGTTGATGCAGGTGCAAGCAAGATTAACGTTATCAAGATCGTTCGTGAGCTCACAGGTCTTGGTCTTAAGGAAGCTAAGGAAGTTGTTGACGGCGCACCGAAGACTGTTAAGGAAGCAGTTGCTAAGGACGATGCTGAAGCAATGAAGGCTAAGCTTGAAGAAGCTGGCGCTAAGGTTGAGCTTAAGTAATTTAAACTCCATAAAGCTAAAAAGAAAAACCGCTACAAAAGTAGCGGTTTTTTTATTTGATTTTAACCTAAAAGTGCTTCTGCTAAAATCGGTAAAATATCGCGGCGGGAAAGCTTCTTCTTTGAATTTACAATTGTATATTCAATTGTTTTGCCGAAACGATTTGTAAGAAGCTCGCTGAAAAGTGGTGCGGTGAGTGGTGTGTCGACACGTAGATGTTTTTTGTTACCCGCATCCAAAACACCGTTTTTAACAGCACTGTAAAATGCAAAGTAATACGGGTGCTCAGGTGATATATTATAATTTTTGAGCAGATCATCCTGCACTTTAAAGCCATTGTCAACATATTCGCGGTAAAGGCTTAAATGCTCGTCAGGATTTGCGGTCATTGTTACAAACTCACCGACGCTTGTAATTCTATCAGGTTGGAGAGTGTTATTTTTATATGCAACAGTATATCCTGCATTGCACAAACGACGTGAGGATGCATGAACCTCGTCTTCTGCACCGACATCCTCAAAAGGAGATAATGCAAGCAGGTCGGAAACTGAAATTACCTCGTAATTATTTGCATATAAAAGCTTGAGTTGTGGCTCAAGTGCATCGGCAATTGGAGTTTCGCGTGACATATTGCAGCCGTCTTTCTGGAAGATAATCTGACCGTTTAGTGCATCGGGATTTTCAGAAAGCGCCTTTTCAAGCGGTGCAATCATTAAAGCTACATCCTTCTGATAATCACCGGTAACCTGCCAGCCACCACCATCAAAGCTTGCCGCCATATACTGATAATTCATATAACGGTATGCGTCGTATGAATTGTGCCCGTCACAAGTTTTATCAATGTAATGTGGTGGTCTTGACATACGGATTTTATAGGAAAAATCGTTTTTTAAAAGCTCATCGAGCTTTTTTAAATCATCAATAACCTCAAAAATATTCTCAAAGTATTTGCGTTTACCGTAAATGAGCTTATTCTGACCGAAAAGACGATGGTAATAGGTGTGGCTTGTGATTTCGTGGCCCTCATCTAAAATTCGTTTTGCAAGTCCCGGTTGATTAACAACGCCGCCTAAATGGTCAAGCTCAAAATCAGGGTAGTGGTCATAAGCCTCGCCACCCCATGTAAATGTTCCGGTCGGACCCTTTACATCGGGGTAATTTTCTGCGGTTGTACCGATTACATCAAATGTGCCATGAGCTCCAAATTTTGCTAAAGTATCGAGCAAATCATCGGTAAGACCACGATCGCTACGAGGCGGATTTGTTGGCGATGCGGCAGGACCGTCATCGAACGTCATTGCACAAAGTCTGCGATTCGGAATAGGCGCAACGCGCTCAATTCTACGAACCGGACTTAAATATTTTCCTGCTTGAGCCTTTACATATTCTTTATATTTGCTTTTCGCATTTCGTGCAAGCTGGTATATATTCATTTTTATTTTCCTTTCATATCAATGTATCCACGGTGCTTTTTCTTGAATAAACGCAAAAATGAGAGAATAAACCGTGCTATATTTTTTGGTGCATTTGAATAGGTTTTAAGCTTCATCATTTTAATCCACTGGCTTGCCGGCTGACACAAGGGGCAAGCAGTAGCACCATATACCTTGCCTTTTTTTGAAACAAGAGCTTCTTTAATTGAATCAAGAGTCAAATCAACGTCACATTCCCAGAATGCAGCACCAACTTCACTCGGAAAATGCGCATCACTACCTGCAGAAAACGGCTTTTTTGAAAGAATAGCTGCTTCTTGCGCATTTAAATTTGCATTTTTAATTCTTGTATGCTCAATGCGCGCATTATACACTTCGATTCCGTCAACTGAGTCCCATACTTCTTGGGTGCGTTCTTTTTTAGGGGCAAACGGATGCGCTAAAAAGCACAGAGCACCTTGCGCATGCGCCGAATCGACTACCTCGAGCCAGTTATAGATATTCTTACCATTATGTGTAAGTCCTAAATCTTCATTGAGAAAATAAATTAAAATGTGACCTGCATCGGTTGAATATTCAGCACCCGGAATTATAATTAAATCATCACATTCAGGGGCCTTTGTGAAAACATTGTGGTCGCAGATTGCAATACCTGAAAGCCCCTTTTTTCTTGCGGCATTATAAATTTTTTCAAACTCAGCTTGCGAATCAATAGAGCATTTGGAATGAACATGCAAATCAAATTTCATAAAAATCACCGTACAATCTTATCGGTCTTGCGCAGTGCCTGCTTAAAATACTGAACACTGCTCTTTATATCGCGAAAACTCCACACGCCGTCGGAAACATTCGGGTTTAATAAATCTCCTAAGTATCCGAAAAGCAGGGATAATTTTTTATCGCGTTTAAAATATGATGCAACTGCAAGTGTGTCTTGCAGGAGAAAATGCATTTTTCTGCCAATTTTATAATTTGGACTAACATCTCCGTTTGAGCACTCACCGAGAGCTGCGCGATAGAGTGCATATGGAACGTTACAGCCGGATAGTGGTGCAAGCGCCATACTTCCCCAGAAACGTGGGTTTATTTCCATAAGATAGTCGCCCTTAAATTCAACCATTGCAACACCTGTCCATTTAAGCGCTTTCAATAGCTTTACCGCGTGTGATACAAGTGTATCATCCCAATAGCTTTCGCACATTGAGGATGGGCCACCGCTTATCGGGTATTCGCGAAGTCTGTGGTGGCAGAATATTTCAAGCGGCTCGTGATTTTTATCAAAAACTGCGGAAACGCCAAAGCCGTCATCCTCGATATATTGCTGAACAAGCGGGTATGCCTGCGCATTATGCATACGCAAAAATTCGAGCTTAAAGGCATCTTTATCGCGAATAATTTTATATCTGTTCTGCGGGTCTAATTTTAAAAGCTCGCCCTCGCGATATTTAATGACAACGGGATATGTTATTCTTTCAGATAGCTCATCTACCGTTTCGTTTTTAAGAAGGGTAGTGGTATAAGGTGTCGGGATACCGATGTTACTTGCAAATTCCATAAGCGCGGATTTGTCATTTGCGAGCCTGAAATTTTCATATGATGGAACAGCAATGTGAGCAAAAGAAGAAACCTCATCTTGCTTTTTTGTTATTTCAATCAAACTGTCAATTCCGCACGGGAGAAGAACAGGACTATCAGCACTACAGATTTCTTTTAATTTTTCAATATAGTTTTCATCATCGGGTGAGGGAAGTGAATAACAATTATTTGTATAACGCGAATAGAAGCCGAGCGACTTTGCGCGCGGCGTAGTATTGAGATCACACGCGTCTGTTTGAATGTTTTTGCTACCGAGTGAACGGATAACGGGCAGACTCATTCGATATCGCGCGTCTAATACAACTGCTCTTTTCACATAAACTCCCTCCTTGTTACTTATATTATAAACGGAAGTTGCAAATGAGTAAAGAGCTTTTTTTGTAAACAAGGGAAAACTATTGTTTATTTCATACAAAAAAACAGTGGAAAAGAAAATACAAATTTTGATAAAATTTGTGTAAAAAAGGTTGTTTTTCTTTTTCAAATGATGTATTATATATAGTGTATATTGAGATTAGTATGGTTTATTCCATAATTTCAGGAGGTAATTTAAAATGAGCAAAGTAAAAGTTCTCCTTATTGGTGCTGCTTTCAGCGCAGATTTACACGCTGAAGGTTACTCACGTTGCACAGATATTGCAGAGATCGTTGCAATCTGTGATAAGGACACAAGCCGTGTTAAGGCTCTTGCTGACCGCTACGGTTTTGAAAATTATGCGGTTTACGATGATATGTTCAAGGCAATTGACGAAGTTGAGTGCGATGTCGTTGACATCTGTCTCCCAAACTTCCTCCATGTTGAGGCTGCTAAGCGTGCATTCGCTAAGGGAAGACACGTAATTTCAGAGAAGCCGCTTGCTACAACAGTTGAGGATGCGAAGGCTATGGTCGATGCTGCTGAGGCTGCAGGCAAGAAGCTTTACTACGCTGAGGACTGGTTATTTGCTCCGGCTCTTAACCGTGCACTTCAGGTAATCGATGAAGGTGCTATCGGTAAGCCGATGTTCGTTCGCGCTCGCGAGTGCCACTGCGGTTCACATTCTCCGTTTGCGCAGACAATTAAGTTCTGCGGCGGCGGTTCAATGGTTCACTTAGGTGTTCACCCGGTTTGCTTTATGCTTGCTCTTAAAGAGAACAAATGGGCAGAGCTCACCGCTATGACATCAGGCGGCGGCGAGAACAACCTCCAGCATAAAACTATGGAGGGTGAAGACTGGGCTGCTGTTCTTATGCGTTTCCAGGACGGCACAACAGCTCTCCTCGAGGCTAACTACGTTACAACGGGCGGTATGGAAGACGTTATCGACTTCTACGGCGATAAGGGTTGCATTCATGTTGACCTTACATTCTCATCTGCTCTTAATGTATATTCAATTCCGGGTCTTGAGTACACTGTCGAGAAGGCAGAGGTTACTACCGGTTGGTCAAAGCCGGCTGTTGACGAGAAGTTCAACCTCGGCTACTGCAGCGAAATCCGTCACTTTATGGAAAGTGCTCGCGATAACAAGGATGCTAAGGTTGGTCTCCGCGGTATCGACGGTTACGAGGCTATAAAGGTTATCAACTTAATCTACAAGTCAGCTCGTGAGGGTATCGCAATTAAGAACGACAATCTGTAAACTAATAAAAGGAGATATAAAGCAATGAAGAAAAAGGTACATAATTTTGACCTGCCGGTTGAAATTGCCGGCGTAAGATTCAGAAACCCGTTTTATGTTGCTTCCGGTCCGACCACAAAGTCGGTTGAGCAGCTCAAGGTTATTGAAGAGTGCGGTTGGGGTGCTGCAAGTATTAAGCTCACCATCGATCCGGCTCCGTACATTAACCGTAAGCCGCGTTATGCAATCTTCAAGGATCGCAACGCTCTTTGCTTTACCGTTGAGAAGCGCCTTAATTTCGAGCAGGGCTTACAGCTTATGCGCGATGCTAAGAAAGAACTCAAGGGTGACTTAAAGCTTTTCGCTAACATTACTTATGCAGGTGACGACGGTGTTGCAGGCTGGGTAAATATGGCTAAGAAGTTTGAGGAAGTTGGCGCAGACGTTATCGAGCTTAATATGTGCTGCCCGAACATGTCCTTTAACCTTACTCTTTCTACCGGTGATGATAATGCATCAGCTAAGAAGACCGGTGCAAGTTTAGGTCAGAACGGTGAGGCTGTTGCTGAAATCGTTCGCGCTATCAAGAAGGAAATTTCTATTCCGCTTTTCGTTAAGTTAACTCCGGAGGGTGGCCAGATTGCTAAGGTTGCTACAGCTCTCTATGCTGCAGGCGCTGACGCTGTCGGTGGTACTTCAAACCGTATGGCTATCCCGCCGATCAATATCGAAGCTCCAGATCGCGCTCCGTACCACCTCCAGGATGAGATTTCTATGTCCTGCCACTGTGGTTCTTGGGTTAAGCCGCTTGCTCTCCGTGATACCTACGAAATCCGTAAGGTAAATGGTCCGGAAGGCAAGATCATGATGGCCGGCGGTATCCGCAACTGGCATGACGCTATTGAGATGTTCATGTGCGGTGCTGATATGATCGGTATCTGTTCTGAGACTCTCATTTCAGGTTACGGCTTCATCGGCGATCTTATCGACGGTGTCCGTGACTTTATGCAGACTCATAATTATAAGACAACTCGCGATATGCGTGACCTCATTGTTCCGCACGTAAGAACAGCTCAGGAGGTTACTCTCTACCACGGTTACGCTCACATCAAGGAGCCGCTCGCTGCTCCGTGTAAG
>JAZNOR010000069.1:0-28821 GCA_045589235.1 Eubacteriales bacterium
TGAAAATTGTCTTCCTAAGACCGCTTGGCCTCCGACTTGGCACTTCTGCATGATTGCATTGAGGATACAACGTTTGACTATGATAAAATCAAAGCCGCATTCGGGCAGATGGTTGCTGATATTGTCGAGGGTGTATCAAAGCTTACGCGTATGCCATATGTAAGCAAGGAGGAAGAGCAGATTGAGAATTTGCGCAAAATGTTCCTTGCAATGGGTAAGGATATCCGCGTTATTATGATTAAAATTGCGGATAGACTCCACAATATGCGTACAATTAAGTTCCAGACACCTGAGAAGCAACGCGAAAAATCGCTTGAAACAATGGAGGTTTATGCACCACTTGCGCACCGCCTCGGTATGCAGAAAATAAAGTGGGAGCTTGAAGACTTATCACTTGAGTGCTTAGACCCTGTCGGTTATGAAGAAATAACGAATGAGCTTGCATCTCGCCACGATGAGCAGGAAGAATTTATGAGCCACATCAAGGAGCGTCTCGGCGATCGCTTGAAAGAGGCAGAAATTGATGCAACCGTTTCGGGCAGAGTCAAGCATATCTACAGTATTTACCGCAAAATGTATACACAGCACAAGGATTTTGAAGAAGTATATGATCTGTATGCAATGCGCGTTATCGTCGATACGGTTGCGGATTGTTATAACGTGCTCGGTTTTATTCACGATATGTACCGCCCGATCCCGGGAAGATTTAAAGATTACATTTCAACTCCGAAGCCGAATATGTACCAGTCACTTCATACGACTGTTATCGGCCGTGAGGGAATTCCTTTTGAAGTGCAGATAAGAACAAAGGAAATGCACCGCATTGCGGAATACGGTATTGCCGCACATTGGAAGTATAAATCCGGCGTTTCGGGCAGAGACAGCTTAGAGGAAAAGCTATCCTGGGTGCGTCAGCTTCTTGAAAACCAGCAGGAGGTGGATAATGAAGAGTTTATCCGCCAGTTAAAAACGGACATGTTCGGCGACGCGGTTTATGTATTTACTCCGGGTGGCGATGTTGTGAGCTTACCGGCAGGTTCTACTCCGATTGACTTTGCATATTCAATTCACTCGGCAGTAGGTAACCGTATGATTGGCGCGAAGGCTAACGGAAAAATCGTTCAGCTAGATTATGTTTTGCAAAACGGTGAAATCGTTGAGGTTTTAACCTCAAATGCATCGCATGGCCCCAGTCGTGACTGGATTAAGCTTGCAAAAACAAGCGGTGCGCGCAATAAGATTAAGCAGTGGTTTAAAAAGGAATGTCGTGAAGAGAACATTCAGCGCGGCCGTGAAATGCTTATTTCTGAATTAAAACGCGAGAACGTTAATGTAACGCTTGAAACAATGAACGAAATTTTAAGCACAATCTGCAAGAGATTTTCGTTTAACGAGGCAGACGATATGCTCGCGGCTATCGGCTACGGCGGTCTTACTACTCGCCGTGTTGTAAATAAATTCAAAGATGAACATGCTCGCACAAAGAAGAACGACCCGAATGAAACAATTGCAAAGCTTGTAGCGCCGCCGAGCCAGAAAACAAAGTCGGTTTCCGGTGTAATCGTTCCGGGCGTGGATAACTGTCTTGTTAAATTTGCGCGTTGCTGCTCACCGATTCCGGGTGATAATATAATCGGCTTTATCACGCGCGGCTACGGCGTTTCAGTTCATAGAATGGATTGTAAAAACGTAGCTTCTGCAATGAAAAATTCAGATGATTTGAGTCGTTGGATCCGTGTTTCATGGGCAGATCAGCCGAAGGAAACTTTCCAGACAAATCTGCAGATTTCAGCTAAGGATAAAATCGGCGTGCTCGCAAACGTTGCAAACACGATAAGTGCTATGAAGCTCTCCGTTTTACAGATGGAGGCGCGCACATTCGGCGACGGATACTCGATTATGAACTTATCTATGGAAATTACAGGTGCAGGTCAGCTTGAATATATCATAAATAAGCTGCGCGCACTGCCGGGAATTATTGATGTTAAGAGGGTGTAGCAAGTGAAACTTGTAGTTACGAGAGTGAGCAACGCATCGGTTGAAATTGAAGGGAAAATTCATTCTGAAATCGGCGCAGGCCTTTTGATTTTAGTTGGTATTTGCGACGGAGATACGATAGATGATGTTAAATACTTAGCTAAAAAGTGCGCGAATATGCGAATTTTTGAGGATGCTGAGGGAAAATTAAACCTCTCAATGGGCGCAATTAGCGGAGAAGCACTTATCGTTTCAAACTTTACGCTCTATGCTGATTGCTCACACGGTAACCGCCCGAGCTTTACAGCTGCAGCGCGTCCTGAAGTTGCAGAGCCTCTATATGAAGCATTCTGCAAGGAAATAGAGAGCTATAACATACCGGTCAAGACCGGCATCTTTGGCGCTGATATGGCGCTTTCATCGGTAAATGACGGTCCGATTACAATCGTTATTGAAAGCAGGAATTAAAATGAGAATCGACACATTGCACGTCAGCGTTGTGCAGACGAATTGTTATATAATTTCAAATGATACCGAGGCTATGATAATTGATCCGGGTGACGATGCCGAGCGAATTCTCCGAGCTGTGGGAGAGAAAAAAGTCAAATACGTTCTTTTGACTCATTCACATTTTGATCACATTATGGCGGCCGAAGAAATTTGTAAGAAAACAGGTGCGCAACTTTGCGCATCGGAAAATGCACGCCTTGACGATGCGGATTATTGTGGCTTTACGTCTTTCGGCCTTTCGGGATTTTCGCCGCTTAAGGCTGATATACTCTTAAAAGACGGAGATGAAATATCGGTAGCAGGGGAGACTTTTACCGTTATTGAAACCCCCGGGCATACACCGTGCAGTATCTGCCTTTTATCGGGAGATGTGCTGATCTCGGGCGATACCCTTTTTGAGGGAAGCTGCGGCAGATGTGATTTAGTTGGAGGAAGTTTTTCTGCAATTTTAAAATCGCTTAAGAAATTATCGGCTCTCCCGGGTGATACTCGTGTGTATTCAGGGCACGGCTTATCTACAACGATAGAAAATGAACGCAAATTTAATCCATATATGCGAGAGGCAATGCAATGAAGCTTTATTTAAAAAATGCTCCGCGCTATGCGTCTGAGCAAATTATGATGATGCTTTTTCCGCAGGACATGCCTGAGGTAGTTGAGCTAAAACCAAGCAAGGGTGACTTTGCGGAAATTGAAATAATAAATGAAGACGATACGATCTTTGCATACACGGAAATTCATCAGGACGGAAAGTGCACAAAAGGCGAGGACTCAGTTGATATAACTAATGTTTCCGATGAGCTTGAAATTAAAAGACGGCTTCATCAAGCACTTAAAATATCTTTCTACCGTGCAGCTGTTTTGCATCTTCCCAAAGCTCCGGAATGGGGTGCTATGACGGGAATACGTCCTGCTAAGGTTGCGGCAAAGCTCTTCAAAGCAGGAAAAAGCAATGAAGAAGTTGAAAAAATTTTACGCGATACTTATTATGTTCAGCCACGAAGACGCGCTCTTTCAATAAGCGCGGCGCTTGAGGGAATCCGTGTTGAGAAGAGCTTGGATGCACGCGATATATCAATTTACATCGGCATTCCGTTTTGCGCATCTCGTTGTAAATACTGCAGCTTTGTGAGCCATTCGATCGACAAGGCACAGCATTTGGTGGAGCCTTATATAGAAACATTGATGTGCGAGATGAAAGAGGTTTCAAAAACCGTTTCTGAGCTGAATTTAAGTGTTAAAACCGTGTATATAGGAGGCGGTACTCCTACAGCACTTTCTTGCGAGGAACTTAAATGTGTTATGCAAACACTGCGCGATAACTTTGATTTATCTGATGTTTTAGAATATACGGTTGAAGCAGGGCGCCCCGATACCGCAGATATAGAGAAAATTAAAATGATTTCCGAGATGGGCGCAACGCGAATAAGTGTAAATCCGCAGACGATGGATAACCGAGTGCTCGCGCTTATGGGCAGAAATCACACCGCTGAAGATATTGTCAGAATGGTAAGTGATATCCGCAAAACGAGTAATATGCTAATAAATATGGACCTTATTGCAGGGCTTCCGGGTGATAGCTTTGAGGGCTTTTGCGATAGTTTAAATAAGGTCTGCGCGCTAAATCCCGATAACATAACCGTGCACACACTTGCTATTAAAAAAGGCTCAACACTCCGTGATGAAAAAATGGAGCTTCCGTCTCCGAAGTCAGTTGAGCAAATGGTGGATTTTGCATTTGATACGGTTACATCAAACGGTTTTGCACCATATTACCTATATCGGCAGAAGTATATGTCGGGAAACCTTGAAAATGTAGGTTATGCCAAGCCAGATGCCGAGAGTGCGTACAACGTTCTTATTATGGAGGAACTGCACACGATTTTATCATTTGGCGCGGGCGGTGTTACAAAGATTGTCGACAACGAAAATGCCAGAATTGAGCGAATATTTAACCCAAAATATCCTTATGAATATAATAAAATAGAAACATTTGAAAATACTTGCAATAAAATTAAAAATTTTTACACAGAAAGGGGATTTTAAAATGAACTTTAACGAGATTTTAAACAAGGTGAAATCGGGTTTTTCAGTTGCAGGTGATTTCGCTGTAAAGACAGCGGGCGAGGCAGGCGAAAAAGCAACGAAGGTATATCACAAATCAAAACACGGTGTTAACATCATCGAATTAAATGCAGAAATTGACAAGGTTTATAAAGAAATCGGAAAGCTTGTTTATCGTGCGCACCGTGACGGTGAGGAAAACGCTGAACTTATCGAGGAGAAAATGTCTGAAATTGATGCAAAGCTTTCGGAAGTAGAGGAGCTTCGCGGTAAAATTGATGAATTATCAGATGTAAAGACCTGCGCAAGCTGTGGCGCTAAAAACAACAAAAATGCGGCATTTTGCTCAAAGTGCGGCTCAGCACTCTAAGGGAGAAAATTCAAGTGATTACAAAGGCGGCGGAATATATCCGCGAAAGAATAGGTGACAGAACGCCGAAGGTGCTTATGATTTTAGGCTCGGGACTTGGATTTTTAGGCGATATAGTTGAAGATGCGGTTTCAATTTCATACGGTGAAATTCCGGGCTTTAAAACATCAACTGCACTAGGCCACGCGGGAAAGTTAATCTGCGGAAAGCTCGCAGGGCGCGAAGTGCTCGTTATGCAGGGCAGAATGCACTATTACGAGGGCTATACAATGCGCGAGGTAACATTCCCTGTAAACGTTGCAGCGCAGCTTGGCGTAACGCATATGATTATAACAAATGCAAGCGGTGGCATTAATTGTGACTTTAACGTTGGCGATATCATGCTGATTTCCGACCACATTAAATTTATGGCGGATTCTCCGCTAAGAGGACGCGAGGAAGGAGAAATTAAAACCTACTTCCCGGATATGACATATGCGTACACGCCGTCCCTTCGTGAACTTGCAAAAAAAGCGTCAGAGAAGCTTGGCATTACACTTCGTGAGGGAGTTTATTTCTATGCGCTCGGTCCACAATATGAAACTCCTGCGGAAATTCGCGCAATGCGAATTCTCGGCGCTGACGCTGTTGGTATGTCAACTGCGCCCGAGGTTATTGCGGCGCGCCATGCAGGAATTGCGACACTCGGCTTTTCGCTCATATCCAATATGGCAAGCGGAATTCTTCCGCAGCCGCTGTCAGGTGAAGAGGTTATTGCGGCAGGCGAGCGCGCTAAAGATAAGTTTTCTAAGCTCGTTTTAGAATGCCTTGGAAATATGGAGGTGTGAGCGTGAAAATTTTATTTGAAAAGATTAATATACTTGCAGACCCCATGATTCTTGACGGATACCTCGGTGTGATTGACGGAAAGATTGATTATGTCGGAAAAGAAAAGCCGGATGGATATGAGGATGCGCGTGTTATTTCGGGTGATAAAAAGGCGATTATGCCAGGCTTTATCAACACTCACGTTCATGTTCCGATGACTCTGCTTCGCGGCTATGCAGATGATTATGACTTAAATACCTGGCTTACGAAATATATTTTCCCGGCTGAGGATAAACTTGATGCGCGTTGTGTTGCGGCAGGAGCTGAAATTGGCATCGCCGAGATGATAGCGTCCGGTACAACTTCATTTTCAGACTCGTACTTTTTCTCGGATGAAGTGGCGAAAATCGCCGCAAAAAGCGGAATTAAAGCAAATATTGCTCGTTCGGTTACCAATTTTAATAACGAAGTAAAGTTGAATGAATTCTATTCAACCAGTGAAGCTGTTTCACTTTACAACGATTGGAACGGCTATGATAACAACAGAATTAAAATTGACACTGCAATCCACGCGGAATACACTACAAGCGAGAGCTTGTGGCGCGAGCTTGGCGCATATGCGAAGGAAATTGGCGCGATTATGCAGATTCATATTTCGGAAACCGAGAGCGAGCACAATGAATGTATTTCGCGTTACGGGAAAACTCCAATTCAGGTATTTAATGATGCGGGCGTGCTCGATGCGAAAACAGTTGCGGCACATTGTGTTTGGGTTTCTGATTCCGATATGCAGATTATGAAAGAGAAAGGCGTGTCAGTTGCGCATAATCCTGTAAGTAATTTAAAGCTTGCATCAGGTGTTGCTCCGATTGATAAAATGATGAAGTGCGGTATAAATGTTGCACTTGGAACCGACGGCGTTGCTAGCAACAACAGCTTTGATATGTTTGAAGAATTAAAGCTTACCGCAATTCTGCACAAGGGAATAAACTGCAATCCAACTTGCATAACTGCGGCGGAGGCGTTTGAGATTGCTACTAAAAACGGTGCAATTGCGCAGGGAAGAGAAAAATGCGGTGAAATCAAAGTTGGTTTTGATGCAGACCTCGTTGTGCTTGATTTAGACAAGCCACATCTTATGCCGTGTCATAATCTTATGTCAAATATAGTATATTCTGCACGTGGTTCTGATGTATGGATGACCATGGTGCGCGGTAACATTTTATATGAGAACGGTGAATTCAAAACTCTCGATGTTGAAAAAGCTACATATGAAGTAAAAAAATACGTGTTCCCGAAAATGTTTTAGGAATATTACCCCTTCTGTTTTGCATAATTTGCAGTGACAGAGGGGGATTTTTTATGAAGAAACAAGGAGTTGCATACGGCGCTATAATACTTGCCGTTGCATCGGTTCTGGTAAAAGTTATCGGCGCGGTGTTTAAAATACCGATTGGCGCGATTTTAGGCCCTGAGGGTATGGCGAGCTTTTCGCTGGCTTATAATATTTATGCTCTGTTTTTTGTGATTTCAACTGCCGGAATTCCCGTTGCGGTGTCAAAGCTTGTTGCGGAATATCAAGATGATAAACTGTTAAAAGTTATACTGCCGTGTGTTTCGGCATTTGGCGCGCTTGCTAGTGCGGCTTTGTTTTTTGGCGCGGATTTTTTTGCAGAAGTGATGGGGAGCGAAAGTGCAAAAAGTGCAATTTGCGCAATTGCACCGGCAATATTTTTTGTGTCAATTTCATCCGTTTTGCGCGGATATCACCAAGGCAGGCAAAATATGCTTCCAACTGCAATATCCGAGGTTATTGAAGCTCTCGGAAAGCTTGTTTTCGGACTTTGCTTCGCACTTCTTTTAGTAAAAAGAGGAGAGAATTGTCACATTATTGCAGCGGGCGCAGTTGTTGGTGTGTCAATCGGTGCGGCTATAAGTGCAGCATTTCTCTTAATATACAAAAGAGGTGTGTTAAGTGAAATAACTTTACAGAGCAAACGTGAAATATTAAAACTCATTTTGAAGAATGCAGTGCCGATAACGCTTGGCGCATCGGTAGTGAGTCTCAGTAATGTTATAGACAGTGCGCTCATTATGCGCCTTTTGCAAAAGGTCGGGTATAGTGAAGATAAGGCTATGTGGCTTTTCGGTTCATATAACTACGCAGTTACGTTATTTAATCTGCCAAGTGTTGTGGTGCAGACCTTTGGAATAAGCCTGATTCCCAATATTGCACATATGCGCGCGCAAAAGCAATACGGCAGATTATCTGATACGGTTGAAGCATCTCTGAAAATCTCTATGCTACTGTCCTTTGCAGCTGCTTTCGGATTGTTTGCATTGGGAATAGAAGTCATTTATTTTTTATACGGCGGAATTGTTGAAATGAGTTCAATTTATCTTGCGGGACGACTTTTAGCTTGCCTTGCAATTTCTATTCCGTTTCTCACGGCAGCTTCTATTTCTGCATCTGTTCTGCAGGCAGTGGGCGATGTTAAAACACCGATGTATTCAATGATTGCAGGCGCTGTTATTAAGGTGGTTTGCAACCTTGTTTTTGTGCGAATTCCGAGTGTTAATATTTACGGCGCATGCATAGGGTGTTTGATTTCATATTCTTTCACAGCGATTAAAAATATGCGAGCAATATCAAAAAAACAAGAGTTTCGTATATCTTTTTTGCGTATTTTTTCAAAACCAATGCTTACGGGACTATTGACGGGAGTGAGCGCAAGGGGTATAATGTATGTATCGTCTCTTGCGTTTTCGGCAAAAACAGCACTTCTTTTAAGTATTTTTGGAGGAGTTTTTGTATGCGCTTTGGCAATTTTTTTGCTGAAAACGGTAACAAAGAATGACAAAAACCTGTTATTTTCACAAAAAAACATCACCATTTTTTAGAAAAATCACTAAAAAATAAGAAAATTGCAAAAAAGACTTGTAGGGAGCGCGAAAATATGATAAATTTTATTCAGAAGAATAAATATTCTTTTGATGATTTGGTTTCAATATATAAGATTCTTCGTTCAGACAATGGTTGCCCGTGGGACCGCGAGCAGGACCATAAAAGTGTGCGTATGAATTTTATTGAGGAAGTATATGAGGCTTGTGAAGCAATTGACACTGATGACACGGCGCTTTTGCGTGAGGAACTTGGTGATGTGCTTATGCAGGTCGTTTTCCATTCTGAAATGGAAAGTGAAAAGGGAAGCTTTTCGATTGAAGATGTTACCGATGAGGTTTGTAAAAAACTGATTTATCGCCATCCGCACATTTTTGGCGAGGTTTCCGTTTCGGGCACTGAAGAGGTTCTTTCAAACTGGGAGGATCTTAAGCGCCGCGAAAAAAGACAAGAAACTTTTTCAGATACGTTGTCTTCGGTTGCAAAATCACTGCCGGCTCTTATGCGTGCAGAAAAGGTGCAGAAGCGCGCAAAGAAATGCGGTTTTGATTGGCCGGATGTTTCCGGTGCATATGACAAGGTTCTGGAAGAATTAAACGAGGTTAAAAATGCAGATCCGGCTCATATTGAAGAAGAGCTTGGTGATTTGCTTTTTGCGGTTGTTAATGTTTCTCGATTTTTAAAGGTTAATCCTGAAGAAGCTTTAACACGTGCAAACGAGAAGTTTATTTCTCGCTTTGCAATGATGGAAAAAATGGCAAACGATGCCGGATGCGCGCTTTCTGATATGTCTCTCGATGAGATGGACAAATTTTGGAATGCGGCTAAAAAAGTAGAAAAGGTTGATTAAGTTTTTTAAAAATCAGCTTTTAAATAAAATTAGGAGGAAAATACACAATGAACAAGACAGAACTTATCGCAAAGGTTGCTGAGAACGCTGGTTTCTCAAAGAAGGATGCTGAAAAGGCTATTAACGCTACAGTTGACGCTATCGCTGCTGCTCTCGCTGCAGGTGACAAGGTTCAGCTCGTAGGTTTTGGTGCTTTCGAGGTTAAGAGCCGTGCAGCTCGCACAGGTCGTAACCCGAGAACAAAAGAGACTATCACCATTCCGGCATCAAAGAGCCCGGTATTTAAGGCTGGTAAGGCTTTAAAGGATGCTGTTGCAAAGTAAGTTTAGAAACTGAAATTCGGGTGAAAGCGAATTTATATTCGCTTTCGCCTGTTTTACTTTTTAGGTTAAAATTGGGGCTGTAAAATGAGAATTGATAAATTTTTAAAGGTTTCGCGCCTTATCAAACGCCGCACGGTTGCAAATGAAGCGTGCGACAATGAAAGAATTTCCGTTAACGGAAAGGTTGTTAAAGCGTCATACGATGTTAAAATCGGCGATGTTATAGAAATTCGCTTCGGCCAGAGAGAGCTTAAAGTTCGCGTGACCGATGTTCGTGAGCACATAGGAAAAGATGATGCCCACACATTATATGAAGAAGTAAGATAAGAGCATAAATCTCACGGGAATTCAATATATTTTACTATGTTGAATTTTAGGGAGGTTTCTTTATGCCTGATGATAAAAGAAAAAATACCGATATGCCGCATAATGTCATCCTCGAAGGGCGTGCTAGAATGAGTTTGTCCGGTGTTATTGAAGTTGAAAGCTTTGATGAAGCCGAAATTTCACTTAGCACAACGCGTGGCATTTTAATTGTGCGAGGAAGCGGTTTGCACGTTGAACGCCTTTGTCTTGAAACAGGAGATATGCAGATTGAAGGTATTGTTAGTTCGCTCCAATATCTTGAGGATGAGCGAGGCGGCGGATTTTTCTCGCGTTTGTTTAAGTAGGTGATGCTCGTGTTAAACCATGCATCACAACAATTTATTGAATTTTTTTATTCCGCACTTTTTGGAATAGCATGTGGTATGTTATACGATATATCAGCACTTATTCGCTTGTATTTGTCTGGCAAAAAGCTTGCATGTGCACTAGTCGATTTGCTGTTTTGCGCAACTTGTATAGTGGCACTTTTTGCCTTTTTATTACTTGCTACCGATGGCATACTTCGATGGTATGTAATACTTGCAACTTTTTTAGGATTTTTTATCTATAAGAATACAATTTCCGGATTGTTTTTTTCTTTGATCCGTAGTATAATAAAAATAAGTATAAGAGTTTTAAATTTATCGGTCTTGCCGATTTATAAATTTTTAGACTATTTAAAGTTGCGGTGCAAGGTGAAAGGAAGTGGAACGGAAGGTGGCAAAGAAGAGGAGAAGAAAACGTAGAAACGGTCTTTTTTCAAAAATTATTGTATTTGCTTTTGTCATTTATTCCGTTGCAACTTTGATATCGTTGCAGGTTCAGATAAATGATAAGAACGAAGAAAAAAGTATTCTGCAAGTTCAGATCGAGGAGAAGAATGCAGAGAAAGCTCAGCTTTCTGGTATTATCGATGAGGAGCTTGATGAAGAATATATAATTTCCGAGGCGCAAAAACAAGGTTATGCAGCTCCGAATGAGCGCGTATTTGTTGATGTGTCCGGGCAGTAAAAAGTTTTTAGGGAGGACAAAAGGTAGTTTATGGAGCTCGCAGTTGGGTCAATTTTTCAGGGTAAGGTTATGAGTATCACGAAGTTTGGTGCTTTTGTTTCTTTACCTGAAAACAGAACCGGAATGGTACATATTTCGGAAGTATCAAACACTTATGTAAGCGATATTACAAAACATCTTCAGGAGGGGCAGGAGGTTTCTGTCAAGGTCATTGCAATTGACCCTGCAGGTCGTATCAATTTATCTATTAAGCAGACGCTCAAACCGCAGAACGAACGCCAGCCTCTAAGAAGGGAAGCACGTCCGCAAAAGCCTGTTGAAGAGGTAGCGAACACATTTGAGGATAAGCTCCGTAAGTTTATGCAGGATAGTGAGAGCCGTATGTCCGACCTTAAAATAGGAACGGAAAAACGTCGCAGTACCCGCAGAGGAAAAAAATAGAGATTAAAAACGCCGACACCACGGCGTTTTTATTGCATAAAAAGGACGCCTGATATTTCTATCAGGCGCCAAAAAAGTGGGTTGTGGGGATAAAGATATGAATGGTGCTTTCGTGAGAAGTAAAATTACCTCTCAACTGATTTAAATTATACCAGATATTTCCAGTTTTGTAAACGAAAATCGTTTTGCAAATTACGACAAAAAACGGGGAAGGAAAGTTTTTATGCGTAAAATAATTAAGAACGCAAAAATTTATACTATGGATGACGATATAATCGAAAACGGCTATGTTGCTTTTGAAAACGGAAAAATTTTACAGCTAGGAGAAATGAAAGATTTCGCAGGCGGAGATGCATTTGACGCTGAGGGAGGAATTCTGCTCCCGGGTCTTATTGATCCGCATACACATATAGGTAATTTCGGCGAGGGCGTTCGTTTTGAGGGATATGACGGCAATGAGGAGACCGATCCCGTAACTCCGCATCTTCGCATAATTGATGCAACAAATCCGCTTGATGCGGCATTTGAGGATGCTCGATGCGCCGGTGTTACAACGGTAATTACAGGGCCGGGAAGTGCAAATCCGATTGGCGGAATGGGAATCGCAATCAAGACAAATGGCATATGCATTGATGATATGGTGATTAAGTCACCTGCAACAATGAAGCTTGCTTTTGGCGAAAATCCGAAAATGACATATAAGGGCAAAGGACCTAATTCCCGTATGGCGGCAGCGGCACTTGTTCGCGAAGCACTAAAAAAGGCAGAAGAGTATGGCGATGCGCGCCTTGCGGAAAGTCCGTGCAGCTTAAATATGAAGTATGAGGCACTTCTTCCCGTCCTTTCGGGCGAGCTTCCCGTTCATATTCATTGCCACAGACAGGACGATATATTCACGGCTATAAGAATTTCAAAAGAATTTGGTTTAAACACGGCGCTCGTTCATGTATCTGAGGGGTATTTGATTGCAGATAGACTTGCGGAGGAGAATCTTCCGGTTATAACAGGTCCGATAATCAATAATCGCTCAAAACCGGAGCTTGCAAATATAAGCGTAGAAAATACAGCTAAGCTCGCAAAAGCAGGAATTAAGGTCGCAATATGCACCGACCATCCGGAAATTCCGCAGCAGTATCTGATGCTCTCAGCCGCGCTTGCGGCGCGTGAGGGAATTGAGGATTATGAAGCCCTCAAGATGATTACAATCAACGCGGCAGAAATTGCAGGAATTGATGAGCGCGTTGGCTCGATTACCGGCGGTAAGGATGCGGATTTTGTTCTCTATGACGGGCATCCGTTTGACAACCGTTCAAAAGTGAAAGCGGTCTGGATTGACGGTGAGAAAATAAAATAAGAAAAAGACGGGTATTTCCCGTCTTTTTTATATATAAAAAATGTAAAATGCACTTGACATTTTTGTGGTTAATGAGTATACTGTAAATGTAAAGTTAACTTTACTATCTGCAGAGGTGATTTTTTTGTACAACAGAATAAGAGCGTTGCGTAAAGAGAATAAGGTTACGCAGGACGAGCTGGCAGGCGCAGTGGGAGTGACGCGTCAGACAATTATATCATTGGAAAACGGGAAATATAATGCATCATTGCAGCTTGCTCACAAAATTTCAAAGTATTTTGATATGAAAATCGAAGATGTTTTTATTTTTGAGGAGGACTAACTATGGATTATAAAAAGAAACTTAAGTCAAGATTAAATATTGCTATTATTTATATAGCATTGGGAATAATGATGATTGTCGGGTCATCCGCAACTAAAACGGATAATGACTTTATTTCATCGTTTGGTTTTGTAATCATCATAATGGGATTTGTTCGCATCAGGAATTATCGTATGATTACTAAAAATGATGACACAATAAGGAAACAAGAAATTATTGAAACGGATGAAAGAAATATTACAATCCAGAGTAAAGCAAAGAGTGCAACATTCTCAATATACACTCTGCTTTTAGCCACAGCGGTAATTGTTTTGTCACTTTTTAATATGCGCGAAGCGGCAAAATGGATTTCATATTCAGTTCTATTGCTTGTTGTAATTTATTGGATTTGCTACTTGGTATATCAGAAAAAGCTTTGAGATAATATTCTCAAAGCTTTTTTATTAAAAGCCCTTGCAAAAAGGCTTGATTTCTTATATAATATTAATCGTACTATGATGTGTTAATATGGAGACGTATCGAAGTGGTCATAACGGGGCTGACTCGAAATCAGTTTGCCGGTAACTCCGGCACGTGGGTTCGAATCCCACCGTCTCCGCCAATCAAAAAGCACATCAACTGTGTTGGTGTGCTTTTTGATTGCGACAATACACAAAATGCCAATATAAAAGGAGCGATAAGTATGAAAATGACATTCCGCTGGTACGGCGAAGGCAACGATAAGATTAGCCTTTCCGATATCAAGCAGATTCCGGGTGTCGACGGTATCGTTTGGGCTCTCCATCACAAGATGCCGGGTGAAATCTGGGAGGAAGAGGAGATTGCAGAGGTTAAGCGTCAGCTCGACGAGTATGGCTTCAATATGGATGTTATTGAGTCAATCAATGTTCACGATGACATTAAAATCGGTCTCCCGACAAGAGATAAATATATCGAAAATTACAAGCAGTGTATCAGAAACGTTGCTAAGTTCGGCGTTAAGGTTATCTGCTACAACTTTATGCCGATTTTCGACTGGACAAGAAGTAACCTTTTCCACGAAATGGGCGACGGCTCTACTGCTCTTTTCTATGAAAAGGGTATGATTCAGGACGATTATAAGGCTATGGCTGACTACATTCTCGGCTTTACCGAGAAGTATAATATGTCATTCCCAGGCTGGGAGCCTGAGCGTATGGCAAAGCTTGACGAGCTCTTTAAGGCTTACGAGGGCGTTACCCACGAGAAATTATGGGCTAACCTCAAGTACTTCCTCGAGGCTATTATGCCGACCTGCCACGAGTGCGACGTCAAAATGGCTATTCATATGGACGATCCGCCATGGGATATCTTCGGTATTCCGCGTCTTCTCATCAATGAGGAGAACATCGACCGCTTCTTAAAGATGGTTGATGACCCGTATAACTGCTTAACTCTTTGCTCGGGTTCACTCGGTGCAAATCCTGATAATGATGTTGCAGCAATCGTTCGCAAGCACTGCGACAGAATCGCATTTGCTCACATCAGAAACGTAAAGAACTTCCCGAACGGTGACTTCTCTGAGGCTTCTCACCGCGATTGCGACGGCGATACAGGTATTCTTGAAATCGTTAAGGCATATCACGACTGTGGTTTTGACGGCTATATCCGTCCTGACCACGGAAGACACCTCTGGGATGAGGGTCCGGGTAACGTTCGTCCGGGATACGGTCTTTATGACAGAGCCCTCGGTATCATGTATATGCACGGTATTTGGGACACACTCGACAGAATTAAAGGAATTAAATAAATTAAAAAGCACGGTGAAATTCACCGTGCTTTTTGTTTGCATTATAAGTATATTGGATTTTTTGAGATAGTTAGTCATTCTTTTTTATAAATAACATATTCCTTATTCACTATTACTTATTACTTCCCAAAAATCGACAAGTCTTTTTAGGGAATAGTGAACAGGTAATAAGTGAAATCGACAAGACTCTGACGAATCTTGTCGATTTTTGGTGATCCACCGGAGATTCGAACTCCGGACACCCTGCTTAAAAGGCAGGTGCTCTGCCGACTGAGCTAGTGGATCATATTGGCTGGGATGGCAGGACTCGAACCTACGAATGCCAGAGTCAAAGTCTGGTGCCTTACCGACTTGGCTACATCCCAATACCGATGATTAGGGGCATTACGGTTTTTGTCCCGTTAATAAAAGAAAAAAGTGGGGTGGATAACCGGATTCGAACCGGCGACCCCTAGAGCCACAATCTAGTACTCTAACCAGCTGAGCTATATCCACCATATACAACTTTTTCTTTTTTAGAATGTTTTGGCACGCCTGGAGAGACTCGAACTCCCGACCCACTGCTTAGAAGGCAGTTGCTCTATCCACCTGAGCTACAGGCGCATATTAAAACATCGCCCCTGAGGGGATAGCTCTCTCATATTTTGAGAGATTGGAGCGGGTGATGGGAATCGAACCCACGTAACCAGCTTGGAAGGCTGGAATTCTACCATTGAACTACACCCGCATATAGCCAAAACATTATATCAAATTATTGCCGATTTGTCAAGAGAAGCTTGCCGTAAAATTTATTACGGCAAGCACCCTAGCAAAATGGTGGACGGTAAGGAACTCGAATCCCTGACCCTCTGCACGTCAAGCAGATGCTCTACCAGCTGAGCTAACCGTCCAAGCCGACAACAGGATATATTTTACAGTATTTTGACTGCGTTGTCAACATAAATTTTTTAAAAACCTAAATAAGATCGTTTTTCTTGAGTAAAATCCAAGCAGCCAGTGTTAAAAGCGCCGCGATGCCTGTCGCAAACCATGAGGTTGGAATCGGAAGTGTTGTGCCGACGTTCATTCCGTAAAAGCTGAACACTACATTCGGAATTGTAAGAAGAATTGTAACCGAGGTTAAAACCTTCATCACGATGTTTAAGTTGTTTGAAATAACCGATGCAAAGGCATCCATTGTGCCTGATAGAATGCTTGAATAGATGTTTGACATTTCTATCGCCTGATTGAGCTCGATTAAAACGTCATCGAGTAAATCCTGGTCCTCCTCATAGAGCTTTAACACTCTGCCGGATAAGATTTTTTTAATTGTAATTGAATTTGACTGCAGTGATGTTGAAAAATAGACAAGAGACTTCTCTAAGTCTAAAAGTTGGAAAAGCTCCTTGTTCTTCATTGACTTGTGAAGCTGCTTTTCACCCTCGTGAGATAATTTATCAATCTGTTTTAAGTAGAACAGATAGCGGTTTGCCACGCGAAGAAGAATCTGCAACACAAACTTGGTTTTCTGCACAGGTGTTACGTTTCTGATTCTGCCTGCTTTTAAATCTGCAAAGGTTGAGGTTTCTTTAAGAGAGACGGTTACGATATAGTCCTCTGTAATAATTATACCGACAGGGAGGGTGGAATATACGCTGCCCTTGCGGTCGTCAGATTCTTCAACAATCGGCACGTCGATGATGATAAGCGTTTGCCCATCGTCAATGTCAATATGCGAGGTTTCTTCAGCATCGAGTGCGGCACGGAGCATATTGGAATCAATGCCTAAAGCTTCAACCTCGGCAAGTTCTGCCTCTTCAGGCGCGACAAGGCTTATCCAAGTGCCTTTTTTCGGCTCTAAAATTTCTTCAAGAGCTTTTTCTGTTCTGTAATAATATGAAAGCATTTTTGTTCCTCCTTTTTGGCGCAAAAGCCCAAAGGAGAATAGCTATCTATGCCTCCGGACTTTTCCGCATGCAATTATTAACTTACTACTTCGATAAGGGTCCGGGGACATAAACTCACTTCCTTTTTTGGCAATATATAATTAGTATACTACGCTGAATTTGTTTTTTCAATAAAAAAAGGAGATTTTTTTAAAATCTCCCTTGAAATTTTATAATGAGAATGTGTTGCGCACAGCTCCGCTTTCTTTTGCCTTACGCAGGAGATATGCATAACGTGCTTCCGCTGATTTTATTTTATAAACGCATGCTTCGACGATTTCAGGTTCGCTTGCCGATTCAAAGCAGGCTCGCGCGTAATGTAAGTCGGAGAGCGTTTCGTCAAGCTCGCGCAGAAGCTCGCGCTTTGAAAGCAGGACAGGATCGTCTTTTTTCTTCTCAAATCGCTTTAAAATGGCGGAAAGCGAGGTTGTGTGATGCTTTTTAAATAAATTTATTGTTTTTTCCATTATGTGTACGCTCCTTTTTATTTAAATTACATCTAATTTATATTTTTATTTTGGACAAATATTCCTGAAATATTTGTTTTTTGAAAAACTTTGTGATATAATATATTCGTATAACTATGTTTAGCGAGGGATTATATGAAAACTACACAGTCACAGAATTACGGAAACGAAAGTATTTCATCACTAAAAGGCGCTGACCGAGTAAGAAAACGCCCGTCTGTTATCTTCGGTTCAGACGGTCTTGAGGGCTGTGAGCATTCCGTTTTTGAGATTCTATCAAACTCTATAGATGAAGCGCGCGAGGGTCACGGTGACACTATCATCGTAACCCGTTTTGCTGACGGTTCAATTGAGGTTGAAGATTTTGGGCGCGGATGCCCTGTAGATTAT
Organism: Eubacteriales bacterium; assembly: GCA_045589235.1. Classification (GTDB taxonomy): domain Bacteria; phylum Bacillota; class Clostridia; order Oscillospirales; family JAAYXM01; genus RGIG7332. Next base: position 17,848 of record JAZNOR010000069.1, read on the forward strand.
AATCCCGTTGAAGAGAAATATAACTGGGAGCTCGTTTTCTGCGAATTGTATGCGGGCGGTAAATATAAAAACAACGAGGGCGAAAACTATGAGTATTCGCTGGGGTTAAACGGTCTCGGCTCTTGCGCAACTCAGTATTCATCCGAGTATATGGATGTCACGGTTTGGCGTGACGGCAAGGAATATTCACTTCATTTTGAAAAGGGCGAAAATATCGGCGGTTTAAAATTCGAGCCTACTACGCGCAAGAAAACCGGTTCACGTATTCGTTGGAGACCGGATATTGAAGTATTTACCGATATTGCAATCCCTGCCGAGTATTTTACCGATGTTATGAAACGCCAGGCGGTCGTCAATGCAGGCGTTACATTCAAGTTCAGAAATCAGAACGGAAACAGCTTTGATGTTACCGAATTCTGCTATGAAAACGGTATTTCCGACTACGTTCGCGAGCTTGCAGGCGAGGATTACATGACGGATGTTCAGTTCTGGAATACTGAGCGTCGCGGCCGTGACCGTGCAGACAAGCCTGAGTATAAGGTTAAGCTCTCCTGCGCTTTCTGCTTTACCAACAGTGCCGCTAAAATCGAACACTATCACAACTCATCCTGGCTTGAATACGGCGGCTCGCCCGATAAGGCTGTGCGCTCAGCTTTTGTTGCGGCGGTTGACGGTTATGCAAAGCAGAACAACAAATATCAGAAGAACGAATCTAAAATCACATTTACCGATGTGCAGGATAGTTTACTCATTGTTACAAATAACTTTTCAACGGTTACTTCATATGAGAACCAGACGAAGAAATCTATTACAAATAAATTCGTGCAAGAGGCGATGAGCGAATTTCTGCGCGCACAGCTTGAAATTTACTTCATTGAAAACGGCGATGAGGCGAATAAAATCTGCGAGCAGGTGCTTATAAACAAGCGCAGTCGCGAAAAGGCAGAGCAGGCGCGAATCAGCACGAAGAAAGCACTTCAAACGAAGATTGACTTAACGAGCAGAATTGCAAAATTCGTTGACTGCCGATCAAAAGATGTTGCAAAGCGCGAGATATTCATTGTAGAGGGTGACTCTGCTGCGGGCGCTTGTAAGCAGAGCAGAGATGCTGAATTTCAGGCAATTATGCCGGTGCGCGGTAAGATTCTAAACTGCTTGAAGGCTGATTTTGCAAAGATTTTCAAGAGCGAAATCATAACCGATTTAATTAAGATTTTAGGCTGTGGTGTTGAGGTTACAAATAAGCATATTAAGGATATTGCGACCTTTGATTTATCAGCTCTTCGCTGGAATAAAATCATTATTTGTACCGATGCCGATGTCGACGGTTTCCAGATAAGAACGCTTATTTTAACTATGATATACCGACTTATGCCTACTCTTATCCGTGAAGGTTATGTCTACATTGCGGAAACTCCGCTTTATGAGATTACCGCAAAGAACGATACTTATTTTGCATATTCGGATAAAGAGAAAAATGAAATTGTCGAAAAACTGGGAGATACCAAATATAAGCTCCAGCGCAGCAAGGGTCTTGGTGAAAACGAGCCCGAGATGATGTGGCAGACTACGATGAGCCCCGAAACGCGCCATTTAATTCAGGTGCTGCCCGATATGGCGGAGGAGCTCACGCAGATAAATTTTGATATGTTACTCGGCGATAACTTATCTGCTCGCAAGGAATTTATTGCAGAAAACGGCTGGAAGTATCTCGACGATGCCGACATTTCATAGTGGAGGGACACAATGGCTAAAAAGAAGATAGATGAAGAGCGCGGTAAAGTTTACGGTCTTCACGGTGAAACGACACAACAGATGATTTCCGAAACGCTTGAGGTTAACTATATGCCTTATGCAATGTCGGTTATCGTGTCGCGCGCGATTCCTGAAATAGATGGCTTTAAACCGTCACACAGAAAGCTTTTATATACGATGTATACGATGGGCCTCCTAAATAAAGAGCGCACAAAGTCTGCAAATATCGTCGGTCAGACGATGCGCTTAAATCCGCACGGCGACGCGGCAATTTATGAAACTATGGTGAGACTCGCTCGCGGTCACGAGGCACTTTTGTATCCGTTTGTCGATTCAAAGGGTAACTTCGGTAAGGTCTATTCACGTGATATGGCGTACGCCGCTTCACGTTACACCGAGGCGAAGCTCGCACCGATTTCAAATGAAATTTTCCGCGATATCGACGATATGGTCGAGTTTATTCCGAACTATGACAATACAACAAGTGAGCCGACTCTGCTCCCGACGGCATTCCCGAATGTTCTTACCAATGCAAACACGGGTATCGCGGTTGGTATGGCATCAAATATATGCAGCTTTAACTTGGGTGAGGTGTGCGAAACGACAATTGAGTACATCAAAAACCCGGAGCACGATATAATGTCAACGCTCAAGGCGCCCGATTTTACAACGGGCGGTGAGCTTATCTATTCACGCCCTGCTATGGAGGAAATTTACAGAACGGGCAGAGGTTCGTTCAAGCTCCGCGCAAAGTGGCGATATGACAAGAAAAACAACTTAATTGAAATTTATGAAATTCCGTATACAACCACGGTGGAGGCGATAATTGACAAGGTTTCTGAGCTTGTTAAAGCGGGAAAGCTTCGCGAAATTTCAGATATGCGTGACGAGTCGGATAAAACAGGTCTTCAGCTTGCTATCGACTTAAAGCGCGGAACAGACCCCGAAAAACTTATGCAGAAGCTTTTTAAAATGACCCCATTGCAGGATAGCTTTGCCTGCAACTTTAACCTCCTCATCGGCGGAAACCCACAGGTGCTCGGTGTTCGCGAAATTTTAGATGAATGGGTTGCGTGGCGTGCAGATTGCATTCGCCGTCAGGTTTATGCAGACATTCAGCGTAAGAAGGATAAGCTTCATAAATTAAAGGGCCTTTCAAAAATCCTACTCGACATCGACCGCGCGATTGAAATTATCCGCGAGACCGAAGAGGAGAGTGAGGTTGTTCCAAACCTTATGATTGGCTTTGGTATCGACGAAATTCAGGCGGAATACGTTGCGGAAATTAAGCTCCGCAATATCAATAAGGAATATATTATCAGAAGAATTTCCGAGACCGATGAGCTTGCACGAGAGATTGAAGATTTGGAGGACTTACTCGGAAGTCGTGCTCGTATTCGCAAAGTGATTATTAAATCACTTGAGGATATTGCAAAGAAATATTCAGAGCCGAGAAAGACAGATATTATCTTTGAAACCGATGTAGAAGAATATAACGAAGAAGAACAGATTGAAGATTATGCGGTAAATCTCTTTGTCACAAAGGACAGCTACTTTAAGAAGATAACACCTCTCTCGCTCCGTATGGGCGGTGAGCATAAGCTGAAAGACGGCGATGAGATTTTCCAGTGTTTTGAAGCAACAAACCGTGCGGAAATTATGTTCTTTACCAATAAACAGCAGGTTTACAAGGCAAAAGTGTCAGACTTTGACGATTCAAAGGCGAGCGTGCTCGGTGACTACCTGCCTGCAAAGCTCGGTATGGACGAGGGTGAACACGTTGTGTTTACTTGCTTGCCTGATGACTATAGCGGCAATCTCATTTTCGTTTACGAAAACGGGAAGGTCGCAAGAGTTTCGCTTAAAGGCTATGAAACCAAGACAAATCGTAAGCGTTTAACGGGTGCATACTGCGATAAGAGCCCGCTTGTTAATGCGTTTAAGATTAGTGATGACGAGGAATTTGTCCTCTATTCAACAGAAAACCGTGCACTTATTTTCTCTACCGCATCACTTGCGGTTAAGACCTCACGCGATACTCAGGGTGTTTCGGTTATGACGCTTAAAACAAAGTATAAGCTTTCAAATGCTATGAGACTTTCCGAGTCAAGCATTCAGAATCCGCCACGTTATAAGACGAAGAATTTACCGGCAACCGGAGCAAGACTGAATGATGAGGACAGGCTGGACAAGCAGATGACACTACTATAAAGAGGTATTTATATGTCAACTATTTTTGAACATATCGGCTTTCATTTAAATAATGAAGAGGATGTTTTCCGCCTTGCGGATTTCACGATGAATGCAGGTAAAATTTTTCTGGTTGAAGACGGTTTTTATGCGTGCTATCAGAATGTGTCCGGCAGTGAAGTCTGGTGCCGTATGGCGCTCGACCACGAGGAGAAAAAGACAACGCTTTTAAATATTGATCCGCACTTTAACGGCAATAATATTTGGAAATTAAAGCTTGGTCAGGCATACGCAGGCGATGACTTTTTAGATGCAAAATGCGTGCTTTATACCGAGGATGAAAAGCAGTTTATAACCGCACGTATTATGGGCGTTTTTGCACTTTCTGATTTTCAGGCAGACAAGCTCTATCATTTTCAGGTTGCTCTTATTCCGCAGACGATTGAGTTTTTTGAAAATGAAGACGAATACCGCGAGATAACAGGCGATAATCAAACAATTGCCGGCGCGATTTTCCCGTACGGTATGTATTCGAGTATGGTCGCGGTTGAGGACGATGAAAAAGACCGCAGCGGTGAAGTTTTACTGACACGCCTTTTATGTAAAATAAGAAGCTGTGAAAGACGGGAAATGGAGCTTGACGGAAATAAATTCGGCGGTTTCTATCATCTTATTGCAGAGACCGTTTTGGGTCCTCTCGATATTGCGTCAAGTCGCGAATGCAATGAGGGCGAATATGCAATGATAATCGGCTGTATGTCGGCTAAAGTAATTGATGAAAAAATTCTTGAGGAAGATACGACTAAATGATTGACATTTCAGTTAAAGGACTACACAAATCCTACGGCGCGAATGAAATTTTAAAAGACATTTCATTTGAAATAAACCGCGGTGAGCGCGTGGGACTTATAGGCGAAAACGGAAGCGGTAAGACAACGCTTTTTAAAATCCTGATGGATGAAATTGACTATGATGCAGGGGAAGTGCATATTGCACCCGATGCGCGAGTCGGTATGATTCATCAGATTCCCGTCTATCCCGAAGGATATACCGTGCTCGATGTGCTGCGCAATGCTTATTCTCATTTAGATGAGCTTGAAAAGCAAATGAAGCATTTAGAGCGTCTTATGGAAGTGTATAGCGACGATGCAATGCTAAAACGCTACGGCGAGCTTACTGCGAAGTATGAGCACTTCGGCGGATATGAGATGGACACGCAGGTTGCAAAGGTTGCAAACGGTCTGGGTATTTCCGAAATGATGCGCGCGCAAAAATTCTCAGAGCTCTCGGGCGGTGAGAAAACACGCATAAATCTCGCGCGTGCAATCCTGCAAAATACAGATATTTTACTGCTTGATGAGCCGACAAACCACCTGGATATTGACGCGGTTGAATGGCTTGAGGACTACCTTTCAAAATATGAGGGAACGGTTGTTACAATCTCCCATGACCGCTATTTTATAGACCGAACGGTAACTCGCATAATTGAGCTTGAGGACACCGCGATTTTCTTCTATCCGGGAAACTATAGCTTCTATATGGAGGAAAAGCAGGCGCGCTACTTAGAGCAGAAAAAACGCTATGAGGCTGAGCAGAAGAAGATTGCACAGCTTGAATATGCCGCCGAGCGAATGCACGGTTGGGGTATGGGCAATAAGCGGCTTCAGGTGCGTGCATTTGCAATGGAGCGGCGAATTGAACGCCTTCGCAAAACCGAAAAGCCAAAGGAGCACAGAAACGTTCTGCGCGGCGGCTTTGCCGAGCGCGAATTCCACGGCGATGAGGTGTTTGCTGCGCGCGATATATGCCATGCTTTCGGCGATAGAGTTATTTTAGATAACATAAGCTTAAAGATGCGAAACGGTGATAAAATTGCGCTTATTGGCTTAAATGGAAGTGGCAAGACGACGTTTTTAAATATAATTACCGATAGAATAACGCCAAATTCCGGCACGATTAAATTCGGTCCGTCAATCAAAGCAGGCCTTCTGCCGCAGGTTGTTACATTTGAAGATGAAGAGCGAAATTTAGTCGACACGGTGATTTATGCGCTCAATGTAACACCCGCCTCTGCGAGAAATCACCTTGCCGCATTCGATTTTACGGGTGAGGATGTTTTTGAAAAGGTAAAAACGCTCTCAGGTGGAGAGCGGAGCCGCCTTGCTCTGTGTTTACTTATGGCTCGTGAAATTAACTTTTTAATACTCGACGAGCCGACAAACCACTTAGATATCACGTCGCGAGAATGGATTGAAGAGGCAATATTCCGCTTTGACGGACCGCTTCTCTTTGTATCGCATGACAGATATTTTTTAAATCGCTTTACCAACCGTGTGTGGGCGCTTGAGAACGGGAAAATTGAAGACTTCGACGGTGGATACGATGCATACAGAGCAGACGTTGCACGCCGCGAAATATATAAATATTCAGCTCCTGCCAAAGAAAAGGTGCAGGAAAAGCCAAAGGCGCGTTCTAAAAATACAGAAAAGAAAATCGCAAATCTTGAGCGAGAGATTGCAAATATCGAGGCGCACATTAACGAAATTGAAGAACAAATGAGCGCAGCAGGCTCCGACTACGAGTGTATTGCCAAACTTATGGAGGAGCAGAAAACGGAAAATGAAAAGTTAGAGTTGCTCTATGAGGAATGGGGAGAGCTCTCTGATGTTTAAAATTTTCTCTTTTAAATTAGTATAATATATGGTAATATATAAGGTAGACTTTTATGGGAGGACACGAAAATGCTTGAAAAGGTAGCATTGCTTGAAGAAAAATATATTGAGCTTGAGAAACAGCTTGCAGATCCGGATCTTTACAATGACCCGGCTGCCGCTGCAAAATTACTCAAGGAGCAGAAGGATTTAACTCCGATTATCGAGGCGTACCGCAACTATCGCCGCGTGGAGGAGGATATGAACGCCGCGCGCGAAATGCTCGACGGTAAGCTCGACCCCGAAATGCGCGAGTTTGCGCAGGAGGAGTTTTCTACAGCGAAGGAAGAACTCGCAAATATCGAGCAGCAACTTAAAATTTTACTTCTTCCGACTGACCCGAACGATGATAAGAACGTTATCGTTGAAATCCGCGGCGGTGCAGGCGGCGAGGAGGCTGCTCTCTTTGCGCATTCACTTCACCGTATGTATTCCATGTATGCAGAATCACGCCGTTGGAAGACCGAGATTCTTAACTTAAATGAAACCGAGCTAGGCGGCGTTAAGGAAATAAGTTTTATTATTGAGGGTGCAGGTGCATACTCACGCCTTAAATTCGAAAGTGGTGTGCATCGCGTTCAGCGCGTTCCGGATACTGAATCATCGGGCAGAATACACACTTCAACCGTTACCGTTGCAGTGCTTCCTGAAGCTGAGGAGGTTGACGTTGATTTTAATATGTCAGATGTCGACGTGGATACATTCAGAGCTTCCGGTGCAGGCGGTCAGCACGTTAATAAAACAGAGTCTGCAATAAGACTTACTCACCGACCGACAGGTATAGTTGTTGAATGTGATGACGAGCGCAGTCAGCATAAGAATAAGGACCGCGCTATTAAGCTTTTAAAAGCTAAATTATACGATATTCAGATGCAGGAGCAGATGTCGCAGATTGCGGCTGAGCGTAAGAGTCAGGTCGGAACAGGTGACCGCAGTGAGCGTATCCGCACCTATAACTATCCGCAGGGACGTGTTACCGACCACCGTATCGGTCTTACTCTCTATAAGCTCGAGCAGTTTATGGATGGCGATTTAGACGAGATGGTCGATGCAATCATCACGGCAGATCAGGCCGAAAAGCTTCGTGCCAGTGAAGAATAAATTTGGAAGAAGAGGCATAAAATGAAAACCGAAGTTCTGAAGGTGAACAATTTAATAGCCGATGCAGATAAAATTTCACGCGCAGGTGAACTTTTAAAAAACGGCGAAGTTGTTGCAATTCCAACCGAGACCGTTTACGGTCTTGCTGCGAATGCACTTGATAAGGATGCGGTTGCTAAGATATTTAAAGCAAAGGGCAGACCGCAGGACAATCCGCTTATTGTTCACATTTCAGATATGGAAATGCTCGAAAAGTTAGTTGAGGAGATACCGGAGAGCGCAATCGCTCTTGCCGAGAATTTCTGGCCGGGTCCGCTTACGATGATACTTAAAAAGCGCGATATTATTCCGGATGAAGTAAGCGCAGGATTATCAACCGTGGGTATTCGCTTCCCTGAACATAAAATTGCGCGTGCAATTATTTTCACATCAGGTGTTCCGCTTGCAGCACCGTCTGCGAACACATCGGGTAAACCCAGTCCTACAAAGGCAGAACATGTGTTTTTTGATATGAACGGAAAAATCCCCGCGATTGTGGATGGGGGAGAGGCGAGTGTCGGCGTTGAATCAACGATTGTTGACTTAACGCGTGAGAAACCGCGCCTGCTCCGACCGGGTGGAATTTCAAAAGCTCAGCTCGAATCGGTACTTGGTGAAATTGATGTTGATCCTGCCGTTGTTCGTTCTATTGCAAATGATACGGTCGTTGCGGCCCCCGGTATGAAATACCGTCACTACGCACCGAACGCTCCGCTTTTTATTTTAGAAGGCGATTTGGCGTCTGCATGTGAATTTGTTAAGGGCGAAGAGGCCTGCGCAGTGCTTTGCTTTGAAGAAGAAGTCGAGGAGTTCTCCACTGTTTGCGATAATGTTATTTCCTACGGCAGGGAAAGTGAACCCGAAACGCTTGCAAGAAAGTTGTTTGATGCGCTTCGCAAATTTGATGATATGGATATTTCAAAAATTTATGCTCGTGAGCCGAAGAATGGTGATGGGGTAGAGCTTGCTGTTATAAACAGACTTCAGAAATCAGCGGGCTTTATGAGAGTTAGGAAGTGATTTTTTGGTTATAGTTGGAATTACGGGCGGTTCAGGAACAGGTAAATCATTCGTCGCTTCAAAGCTTTGCGGAGAAGATGATTTATGGATTGATGCAGACCATGTTTACCACAAGCTTTTAGACGAAAGCTCCGCTATGAGACGTGCTATACTAAATGAATTTCCCGAAGCGGAGGTCGACGGTAAAATCAATCGTGGCAAACTCGCTTCAATGGTTTTTACCAATGACCGTGACCTTATGAAATTAAATAAAATAACTCATCCGTTTGTTATTGAACAGATTGAGAAAGAAATAGCAGAATGCTATTGCACCAATGTTGAACTCGTTGTGATTGATGCGATTGCGCTTTTTGAAAGCGGCCTTAATAAAATTTGCGACAAGACAATTGGAGTCATTGCCTCCGATTCGCGCAGACTTGCGCGCATTACTGTTCGTGATGATATCGGTATTGAGCGTGCGCGTGCACGAATTGCAGCTCAGCAAAAAGAAGAGTTTTACAGGAAAAAATGTGACTATATAATTGAAAATGATGAAAACTCAAGCCTCGATAGCATAATTTCTGAAATAAAAGAAGAAGTTTTAGGGTAAAGGAGAGTAAAAAATGGATAAGAGCAAAGCTCAGGCACTTCGTGAAAATCTGTGCTACAAAAATGAAAACGGCTATAAGAATATAGACGACAGCACAAAAATGGCGATTTATGACTTCAGCGAGGGATATAAAAGGTTTTTAACCGAGGGTAAGACTGAACGCGATTGTGTTGAAATTGCAATTGATAAAGCAAAACAAAACGGTTTTGTTGAATATCGCAGAGGTATGGCGCTTCGTGCAGGCGATAAGATTTATGTAAATAATCGCGATAAAGCGCTTATCCTTGCAGTAATCGGTAGCGAAAACATAGAAAAGGGCGTGCATATTGCAGCTGCACACATCGATGCTCCGTGTATTCACTTAAAACAGAATCCTGTTTATGAAGATGGCGAGCTTTGTATGTTCAAAACCCATTATTACGGTGGTATTAAAAAATACCAGTGGCCGGCAATTCCGCTTGAACTCCGTGGTGTCGTTGCTCTCTGCGACGGTACTACAGTTAAAATTGAGATTGGTTCAGATGAAAATGATCCGGTCTTTACAATTACCGACTTGCTTCCACACCTCGGCAAGGATCAGATGAGCAAAACAATGCTTGAGGGCGTGCCTGGTGAGAGCCTTAATATTTTAATCGGAAGTGAGCCGCTTGACGGCGAGGGCGACAATTTAATTAAATTAAATATTCTCCGCATTTTAAATGAAAAATACGGTATCCGCGAAATTGATTTCTTGTCAGCTGAGCTCGCTGCAGTTCCTGCATTCAATGCGCGTGACTTAGGATTTGACCGTTCACTTATCGGCTCTTACGGACATGACGACAGAGTTTGTGCTTATCCCGTGCTTGAGGCGATTTTTGATTGCGAAAATCCAAAGTATACTGCTGTTTGCGTGCTTGCAGATAAAGAGGAAATCGGCTCCGAGGGCGTAAGCGGTATGAAGAGTGCGCATTTCGATACATTTATGGAGGATATCTGCGAGGAGATGCATGCAAGAGTCCGCGTAGCTTTAGAAAATTCATGCTGCCTTTCTGCAGATGTTGTGTCTGCGTTTGACCCAAATTTCCCTGAAGTTTTAGATAAACGCAATGCAGGCTTTGTAAATCACGGCGTAACGCTTTGCAAATATACCGGCTCACGCGGTAAATCAGGCGCATCGGATGCATCAGCCGAGCTTGTTGCGCGTATAAGAAGAATTTTTGAAGAAAACAGCATAGTATGGCAGATGGGCGCACTCGGTAAGGTCGACCAGGGTGGCGGCGGAACAGTTGCCATGTATATGGCAGAGCGCAATATTGATACTATTGACGCAGGCGTTCCTGTTTTAAGCATGCACGCACCGTTTGAAGTAGTTTCAAAGCTCGATGTTTATATGACATATAAAGCAATGAGCGCATTTTTTGATGAAAAGTAAAACAAAGGGAGAACTGAAAAATTCAGTTCTCCTTTTTTTTCAAAATTACTTGACAGATTGGTATATTTTGTGTATACTATAACAGTTGAAAAACATAGGGGTATAGCTCAGTTGGTAGAGCAGCGGTCTCCAAAACCGCGTGCCGAGGGTTCGAGCCC
>JAZNOR010000070.1:0-19863 GCA_045589235.1 Eubacteriales bacterium
CTGATTTAGTTATAACGGACGATATGAAGATGATTGTTATTGCAGACAAAAAAGATATTGATCGAATAAATCGATGAGGTGAATGGCTGTGCTATCTTTCGACATATTGACAAGACTTCGTTTTGAACCCGAGGATATTCCATATATTCTTGAGTGTGATAAAAAATATTGCAGTGCTATAAAACCGTTCTCTGATGAGTTTATGGCTACAAATGGTCATCAAGGCGGAAAGGCTTACACGGAAAAACAAAGAGAAGAAAAGTATAGCTTTGCAGTGAATGTGTTAAAACGCGTTGTTGCGGCAAATAAAACTTGCGATAACGAGTATATATCCCAACTACTTTTCTGGCTTTATTGTTTGCCGTATGCCGAAGAGTATTATGAGAAATCGGGAATAGATAAAGAAATATTTTATGACACATTCTCTGATATTTCTTGTAAAGTGCGTGAATGTAAGGAACGATACGGTAAAATCGGCACGTATTCAGAGTGGTTTTATTTGCATTTTGATTTCATCTATTTTGCACTTGGCAGACTTCAGTATTACATTGAAAGCTATAACCACGAGCCGTATAAAAACGGTAATTATGAGTTGAATCCCGGTGATTTGATATATTCCTGCCATATTCCGTCGGGTGCGAAATTAACACCTGAAAGCTGTATGGAGTCATTACATAAAGCTTATGAGTTTTTTAAAGGTGAGTTAAAGGGGAACATTTTACCAATTGAATGTCGCTCGTGGCTGCTGTTCCCGAATTATGTCGGAAAAGCTTTCCCAAAAGGCTCAAATCTCGAAAAGTTTGCTCTTATGTTTGATATTATAGATAAAATTGATACAGGTAGGAACTTTAAGGATTGTTATCATATTTTTAACTGTTCGTTCGAGGGAACGACGGAAGGTTTTCCGGCGGATAACAGTCTTCGTCGCGGATTTATTGAGTATATAAATTCAGGATGTACTTTCGGCAAAGGAACCGGTATTATTTTATACGACGGTAAGAAAAAAATTATAAATAAACCGCAGAAATAAATCTGCGGTTTGTTGTTTTTGTAAAGGGTGTGTGATATAATAAATATACTAATAAGTTGAGAGGTGAAAAGAGTGAAAAAGAAAACTGTAATAGTTCTTTTGATTCTTTTTGTTCTCGTGATATTTGCTCTTGCAACTGCTTTTTCTATATACAGATATGGAAATGTGGATGAAAAACAGAAATGTGATGTTGCAATAGTATTGGGTGCAGCAACATATGCAAATGGCATTTCTCCCGTGTATGCCGAAAGAATTAACCACGGAATTTGGCTTTATGAAAATGGATATGTCGATTATATTATAGTCACAGGCGGAAAATTAAACGAAAAAGAGTTGTCAGACGCCTATAAAGCAAAACAATATGCAATTTCAAAGGGAGTTTCAGGTGATGTGATTTTTGTCGAGGAAAATTCTCGAATTACACAGGAGAATCTTAAGTTCTCAAAAGAAATTATGGCAAATAACCAATGGGATTCGTGCATTATAATAAGTGATCCGCTACATATGAAACGCGCTATGGCTATTGCAGAGAGCTACGATATGAAAGCTTTTTCTTCACCAACTCCGACAAGTAGATATAAAACGTGGAAGAAAAAGCTTCCTTTTCTGCTCCGTGAAGAATTTTATTATATAGGTTATAAAATATACAGCATTTTCCGATGAGGTAATGTAAATGAAAATTCGAACTAAAATTATCCTTGCTTTTTTAATTATTGTAATTTTGGGCTTTGGTGCAATATTCGCCATCGACGGATATGTAAAGCATAGCAGCAAAAACTATATTTTTTCTCCTGATGAGGCAGAAAAGCTTCGGGACGTTGACTGCATAATTGTTCTCGGTTGCCAAGTTAAAAGCAACGGGAATCCCAGCGATATGTTAAAGGATCGCCTTATAAGAGGAATAAGCTTATATGATAGTGGTGTTTCAGAGAAAATAATAATGAGTGGAGACCACGGAAGAACTGAATATGATGAAGTTAATGCAATGAAAGCTTTTGCAGTGAAGAACGGTGTTCCATCATCAGATGTTTTTATGGACCATGCGGGTTTTTCTACATATGAAAGTATGTACCGTGCAAAAGAAATATTTAATGCCGATAAAATCGTAATTGTTTCTCAAGAGTATCATCTGTATCGCGCTATTTATATTGCAAGGAGCTTGGGAATAGAGGCTTATGGTGTCAGTGCTGACTACCAAACGTATTTAGGTCAAAGTTATCGCGATGTTCGAGAGATTCTTGCAAGATGTAAAGATTTTATAAAAACAATTTTTAAGCCGGAACCGACTTTTTTAGGTGAAACTATACCTGTAAGCGGTGACGGCGATACAACTAATGATTAAGGAGAATGTTTTTATGAATAAAACACCAATATGTTTAAGAATTGATGACCCAACACCAATAATTTCTGTATATTACACACATCACAAAACAGGTAAAACTGATGACGGACGCGAAGTTGAAAAATATATTCCGATGAAACTTCTTTATGATTTTTGTGATTTAATTGAAAAATGGGGAGTTAAGGGCAAATTTACGGTTGTACCGATGCCGGGAAACCGTGGCGATATTGTTAATGGAATCGAAGGCGTTTCGGATAGCGAATTAAACGAGTGGCTTGATGTTGTAAAAGAGCGTATTGCGCCGAGATTTAGCATTTGCCCTGAGATGTTAACACACAACAAGGTTGTAGATATCGAAACAGGCAAAGTGCTTGATATACGTGAGGATGATTGGGCGGAATTTCAGGATAGAAACACATTTTCCAAGTATATTGTAAAAGCACTCTCACTATTAAAGCAAGCGGGCTTTGACTGCTCAGGTGTTTCATCGCCGTGGGCATTTGGAAGAAATAATGTTAAAGAATACAGAGCAGGTATATCAGATGCGGTATATGGCGTTTATGAAAAGAAGAATGCTTTTTATTTTCTGCACAGTCTTAGTGATATGCCTTATGCAAAACCGTTTGTTGCATACAAAGAAGGAGATTGCAAACTTATTGCAATTCCTACAACGACACGTGATATAATCTGGCAGACGATACACACAACTGAGAATAGTGATGAATATATTTCACGCGTAGCTGATGAATGGATTACCGAAGACGGAAGCCAAGGTGAAATAATAACTGCATTAGATAATGGAGCGATGCCGGTTCTTATTACACATTGGCAGAGCCTTGCCTCTAACGGACTTTTTACAGGCGTTAAGGTTTTAGAAAAAGTTCTTGAACGTATAGATAAAAACCTCTCCGACCGTGTTGAGTGGAAAACGGCTGAAGAAATTATGAATATGGTGGTGTAATATGAAGATTGTTGTTTTAGACAGAATGACACTTGGTGACGATCTTGATATATCAAAAGCATCCGAATTCGGTGAAGTTACAGTTTATGATAATACAGAAGCAGATGAGGTGGAAGAACATATAGGCGATGCCGATGTTGTTTTCGTAAATAAAATTAAACTAAACGAAAGTAATTTAAAAAATGCAACTAATTTAAAGCTTATATGTGAGGCGGCAACGGGTTATGATAATATAGATGTTAATTACTGCAGAGCGCACGGTATTGCAGTTTGCAATGTGCCGGGGTACTCTGTTTACAGCGTAGCACAGGTAACTGTTTCAATAGTTCTTAGCCTCGCTAATCATTTAAAGGAATACACGCGCGCAACTGAAAACGGTGCTTACACAAAAGGCGGCGTGGCAAATATGTTAAAGCCTGTGTACCATGAGCTTTACGGTAAAACGTGGGGTATTGTCGGTTATGGCGGGATAGGCTCGAAGGTCGGTGAAATTGCAAAGGCTTTAGGATGTGAGGTTTTAGCATTTAAGCGCGAGGCAATTGAGGGAGTAAATTGTGTCGATATAGATACGCTCATTGAAAAAAGCGATATAATTTCAATTCATATTCCGCTAAACGATGCAACACGTGGCCTTATTAGTCGTGAGCGAATTTCTAAAATGAAAGGCAATGTGATTTTAGTTAATACTGCGCGTGGTGCAATACTTGATGAAAAGGCAATATGCGAAGCGGTAAAAAACGGAACTATTGCAGGATTTGGCAGCGATGTTTATTCAATTGAGCCTTTTGCGGAAAGCAGCCCGTATTATACAATACGGAATTTAGATAATGTATGCTTAACACCGCATATGGCGTGGGGAGCTATTGAAGCGCGTGAGCGTTGCTTTAATGAAATGATACTTAATATGCAGGCGTATTTTGGTGATGAAGTCAGAAACCGAATCGATTTGAGGTAGAAGAATGAAAAAAGGTCTGGTACTTGAGGGCGGCGCAATGCGCGGTATGTTTACCGCAGGTGTTATTGATATAATGATGGAAAACAATATTGAATTTGACGGGGCTATAGGCGTATCGGCTGGTGCCGCGTTCGGATGTAATTACAAGTCGCGTCAGATAGGACGTGCCATCAGGTATAATATGAAATTTTGCAATGACAAGAGATATTGCGGATTTCACTCACTTATCACGAGTGGGAATATATTTAATACTGAGTTTTGCTATCATGAAGTGCCACTTGTGCACGACAAATTCGATTTTGAAACTTATAACTCAAATCCTATGGATTTTTACGTTGTGTGCACAGATGTTGAAACAGGCGATGCGGTGTATAAAAATTGCGACAAGTTTGAAAGTGACAATTTTGATTGGATACGCGCGTCAGCTTCTATGCCACTTGTTTCAAAAATTGTTGAAATTGAAGGCAAAAAGCTTTTGGATGGCGGCGTAGCTGATTCTATTCCGATTAAATACTTCGAGAGTATCGGCTATGACAGAAACGTTGTCGTTTTGACTCAGCCTAAGGGGTATGTGAAAAAGAAAAATCCAATGATGGGAATTGCTGGAATTAAATATAAAAAATACCCAAGTCTAATCGAAGCAATGGCAAGGCGCCACGAGATTTATAACGAAACGACAGCGTATATTTCAAAACTTAAGGCAAATAAGAAGATACTAGTGCTTCAGCCTGAAGAGCCTTTGCCGGTTGGTCGAATTGAAAAAAATCCCGAAAGGTTAAAAGAAACATATGAAATCGGAAGAGTTATGGCGAAATCCAGACTAAATGAAATAAAAGAATTTTTAAGTTCGTAAAATAGTTAAGATTTAAAAGAAGATAATACATTGAGTTTTTTATTACTCAAAATTATAATAAAGGTGTTTTTAAGGAGTAGCATTATGTTAGAGGCAAAACTTTTGGCAATTAAAATATCACAGCTTTTTATCTTTATGTTCCTGGGCTTTGCAATTGCAAAGATCTGCAATATGAAACGAGACGACAGTATGATTCTGTCAAAAATGGGACTTTATCTTTTAATACCTGCAGTAATTTTAAATTCTTTCAACAGAGAGAGCACGCCTGAGATTATAAAGGGTCTGCTTGTGGGTGCGGCAGCTGCGATTGTTGTACATATAATTTTCTTTATTATTGACTTTATTTACAAAAAAGTTTTTAAAGCGCGCTCTGCTGACCGTGCATCGATGATTTATTCAAATGCAGGAAATATAGTAATTCCGCTTGTTGCATCGGTATTCGGAAGCGAGTGGGTTATTTACACGCTTTCATACATATCTGTGCAGCAACTTTTTATCTGGACTCAGGGAGTGCGCATATTTGAAAAAGGAACAAAGTTTGATATTAAGAAAATTATTTTTAGTCCGAGTATAATTACCGTAGTGCTTGGCGTTTTGATGATGGCATTTGGAGTTCGTTTGCCAAAGTATGTTTCTGAGATTACAGCTCCGCTTGCTGATATGGTCGGAATTGTCGGAATGTTAATCGTTGGTGTTGTTGCGGCAAATATCAATTATAAAAGTATATTACGAGAGGGGAGGCTCTATGTAATTACTTTTATGAGAATGATTATTGCACCTCTTGCGGTATTCATCGTTTATAAAATAACATATCCGTTTATTCCTATTGAAAATATTCGTATGTTGCTTTTAATTTCGTTCTTATCCTGTGCAACGCCGATTGCGGCAACTATTATGCAGCTGTCGCAAGTGTATGACGAAGATGTTGAGCTTATGGCTGCGGCGAATATCACAACAACTCTTGTAAGTATTATAACAATACCGATTTTTATCGCATTGTTTTAATAGAAGGAAAAATAAGGAGAAAAAGAAAATGAGTGAAAAAATCAATGTTGCAATTGCAGGGTATGGAGCAATTGCAAAGACGCATGTCGAGGCGTTGAAGCAACTTGAGAACATTAATATAGTAGCTGTTTGCGATAATATTAAGGAGCGCGCTGACGAGGGGGCGAAGGCGTGCGACGCTATTGCTTATTACGATTATGACGAAATGATGAAAAATGAAGATATAGCTTTTGTGCATATCTGCACGCCACATTATCTGCATTTTCCGATGACAGCAAAGGCACTTGACGCAGGTAAACGTGTCGTTGTTGAAAAACCGATTACAATGACTAAAGCTGAGCTTGAGACTTTGTTTTCAAAATACGATACTAAAAAGGTCTTTCCGATAATTCAGAATAGAACCAATGACTGCGCTAAAAAGCTTTTTGAGCTTATTGCAACTGAAGATTACGGTAAGCTTCTTGGGGCAAAAGGAATTGTTACCTGGCGCCGTAGTGAGGCGTATTATA
Organism: Eubacteriales bacterium; assembly: GCA_045589235.1. Taxonomy (GTDB): domain Bacteria; phylum Bacillota; class Clostridia; order Oscillospirales; family JAAYXM01; genus RGIG7332. Next base: position 6,656 of record JAZNOR010000070.1, read on the forward strand.
ATTCGGCGGAATGGCGCGGAACAAAAGCTTATGAAGGCGGCGGTGTACTTATAAACCAGGCAGTACATACTCTTGATATTTTAGTGCTCGTTGCAGGCAAGGCAAAAAGCGTTGCGGCAACTACTGCAAACCATTCGCTTAAAGGTGTGATTGACGTAGAGGATACAGTTGATGCATATATTAGATTTGAGAACGGCGCAATAGGGCTTTTCTATGCAACAAATGGCTATGGCGCACACCCACCATTCCAGCTTGAATTCGCGTTTGAAAAGGCGAACTTTATCTATTATTATGGTAAATTATATAAAGACGGCGAATTAGTTTGTGAAGACTCAGAAGATTTTCTCGGCAAAAGCTACTGGGGAAATGGTCACACAAAGACTTTTTATGATTTGTATGCAGACAATTCGAAACTTTGTGCAGACGACGTTAAAAACACAATGGATGTTATGTTCGGCATTTATGAGAGTGCCGAAAAGAATTGCGAAATAAAGTTATAAGGAGAATTTTTATGATTAAAAGAGGAGATGCGCTTAAAAATGATGCAAAGCATAAAGAGGGCAATCCTAACCTTCTGCTGAAGAGTTTTACAGCTTTCCCGAATATGCCGGAGAAAATTAAAATGTATGCTGAGGCAACTCTCTCTCCGGGCGGTGAAATTCCGTATCACAAGCACGAAGGAGAATGCGAGATATACTTTGTTCTTTCAGGTGTGGCAACATACAGCGATAACGGTGTTGAAACAGAAATCAAAGCAGGAGATTTAACATTCACTCCGAGTGGCGAGAGTCATGGAATTAAAAATAACAGTGATGAAAATTTTGTGTTTATTCCGCTTATAGTAAAGTATTAAAAAACAGTGGCTTTATGCCACTGTTTTTTAATAAATTCTATTGCAAATAAAACCTTTTAGTGCTACAATGTTTTTGTAATTCTTAAAAGGTAACGGAGGAAATCAAAATGGCTTTTTATCAGAGAAAACCTGATATCATTATCCGTAACGGTAAAATCGTTGACGGAACAGGAAATTTGCCGTATTATGCTGACATTGCAATAATCGGTGATAAAATTGATTATATAGGTAATCTCAAAGGAGTATCAGCTCCACTTGAAATTGATGCTCATCATAAATATGTAACCCCAGGTTTTATTGATGTGCATACCCATTCTGATGGCTCGATTTTCAGCCGTCCGGATGCGCCAAATGCAATTTCTCAGGGTGTTACAACTGAAATTGTTGGTAACTGCGGTTTTTCAATGCGCGGTTATACAAAACAGCATCCCGAAACAGCAGATCCAAAAGGCGACGGAATTGATTGTGTATATAATCTTCCAGGCCCTACTTATCCCAAGGGCGCAATGGCTGCAACTTTAGATAAGATGGATAAAATGGGTTCTGCAATCAATACCGCGTGGCTTTGTGGTCATAACGACCTTCGCGTTATCGCAGGACTTACAACAACTGATTACACTGAAGAGCAGTTTAAGATAATGGCTGATTTTCTTCGTGAGGCAATGGAAGCAGGCTTCATCGGCTTATCAACAGGTCTCGAGTTCGTTCCGAGCTCTGTATGCCGTCCGGAAGAGGTTGAGCGCCTTGCTGCAATTGTCGCTGAATACGATGCTAACTATTCAACACATATGCGTGATGAAGGTTATTATATTTTAGAAGCAATCAACGAATTTTTAAATGTAATTCGCAAAACAGGTCTTCGCGGAACTGTTTCTCATCTCAATGTTAAGTATGACAACGGAGTTCCGAATGATTATCTCTTTAAAGGAATGCAGATGTTAAAAGATGCGCGTGACATTGAGAATTTAAATGTCTATTGCGATATGCTTCCGACTTGCTTTGCAACAGGCGGCGCTATGGCACTTCTTCCGCCATGGCTATATGCTGAGGGATGGGATAAGGCTCGCGAAAATTTAGCTGATCCGAAAATCCGCGAAAAAGTTAAAAATGATTTTGACCGTTATTGGCGTTTCCTTGCAGCAGGCGAGTGGGACAGACTTTTATACATTAAGCCAGGCTATAATCCTGAAGTTGCAGCAACTCCGTTTAGTGAGCTTGTTGCAAAATCAGGCAAAGAACCGATTGATGTATTCCTTGATGTTATGATGGACGCGAAGGACTTTAACCAGGCAAATGGTGTAACCATTCAGGGTACTGTTTTCCACGAACAGATTATGATTGACAGTGTTGTTAAAGACCCAATTTATATGTGGCAGACAGACTCTTGTGTTTGCAAAGATGGTGTAGGGCAAGGACAGAATGCTCAGAATTATATGTCAATGACGTATTTCTTTACACGCTATGTACGCGATCTCGGTGCAATTTCTATTGAAGATGCGGTTAAGAAAGTTGGTTCAATTCCTGCACAGCACTTTGCGCTTGAAGGTCGAGGCGTGCTCGAAGCAGGTAAGTATGCAGATATAAACATCTTTAATCTCTATGATTTAAAGATTAATTCAACTCTCACTGACCCGAGTCACTATTCAACCGGTATGGACTATGTAATAGTAAATGGAGTACTGGTAATTGCAAAGGGCGAATTTACAAACGAACGCCCAGGTCATACTCTTCGCCATTTACCAAAGAAATAATGAAAAAAACGGTGCAAGTTTTGCACCGTTTTTTATATATAAAATTTAGTTCATACCCTTTTCGTAGCTCTCGATCATCTTCTTAACCATCTGACCGCCGATTGAGCCTGCCTGCTTAGCTGTAAGGTCACCGTTGTAACCCTGCTTTAAGTTGACGCCAACTTCGTTTGCAGCTTCCATCTTGAAGTTCTTCATTGCGTCTTTTGCATTCGGATTCATCATTTCTTTTTTCATCTCCTTGTATTTATTGGTTCTTAACCTCTTATAGTATGTGATGTAGTTTCAAAAATATACAAAATTCAATAAAATATTATTGTAAATTTATAGTAAAATAAGCTCATGTGCAGATACTTCATATGTTGTTTTTGTTTCTGAAACATTGTCAATTGTTTTTATGTATTCTCGACTTTGAATACGACCGATTATGCTTATGTTACTTCCTGCAGTCAGGGTAGCCGCGCGTATGGCATTATTACCCCATACTATGCAGGGAATATAGTCGGTTCGGTTATATTTTCTGTTAACGGCAAGCATAATATCACATATTTCACGCCCCAGGGGAGTTTTACGAGAAATTGAATCCTTACACAATGTACCGTTTAGATGAACTTCATTTTGATACTCTTCAGCGCAAAAGTTGATTTCATGAGCAAAAGCAGTTATAATTAAGCGGTTGCCTATGCCGCTTTTATTGTTGAAAGAGCGCAATTCGCCTGTGATTTTTATAAAGTCACCTTGGTGAATATTTGAACTGTCAACAAGCGCTTTATTTGCAATAACGGTTATATAGTCGGAAACTCCGGAAAGTCGCTCAATACCCAAGCTAAACTTCATAAAGGTTAAGTCGTGAGACTTATGTGAAAACTCGGGACCTGTAACAACATCTCCTGCAAGTATTAAAAAATTTTCACTTTTATGCATAATATTTCACTCCGCTCTTTATTATCATAGGTTTTTGTGATATTATATTCAAGTGAGGAAAAAATTATGCTAAAAAGAAAGTTTTGATATATCAGAAACATCTATATCAGCTGCAAGCAAAATAGAAACTGCGGCTAAAACAAGCTCAGGCTCATCTTTGTCGGAAACACTAACCGAGAAATCTTGAACTTCAATTTGCTTTCCACTTATCGTTCTTATCGCACGTTGAAGTGAAATCACCATATTGTTTTCAATAAAGCTTGATATGGTAAGTGTGTTTTTACAGCATAGACCGTAGGTTATAATTTCATAGGCAGTTGTTTCGATTGTTTTTGAATTGGGGGTAATAAGTATTTTTGAGCTGCACGATATAGCAGGGGAGTTTTCAGTGAGGATTGTTATATCAGTAGTTTCGGTTTCATTTGATATTACTTCGCTATTTAAATTACATTCACGTATTGTCTCTTGAATAACAGGTAGAAGAAGCTCGTTTTCTTTTTGTAAAACATTTATTTTGAGCATTTAACCACAACCTTTCCAAACTATTTTGCTCAGAAGAAAAGATCGGTATTCATAAAGTTTTTAAAAGTATGAAAATACTGTTGACATACTAAATAAAATATGATAAAATTTAGCGTAGTAAAGTGATAAATTATTGAATTGAGGAATCAGAATGACAAAGTATGAAATTAAAACTCCGGTAGGAACGCGAGACAGATTATTTGACGAATGTCGAGCAAGACGCGTGGTAGTAGAATCGCTGCGCAATCTTTTTAACAGACGTGGTTTTTCAGAGGTCAGCAGTCCTACATTTGAATATTTTGATGCCTGCTTAGCACCGGAAAATCCGCTGCCACAGGAAATGCTTTATAAAATGAGCGAGTGTACAGGAAAGCTTTTGGCACTTCGTCCTGATATGACAACTCCAATTGCGCGTATTGCAGCAACAAAATTACCGGAGGAAATGCTTCCGGCGCGCCTTTGTTATATTGAAAAGGTATTCCGTGCTGGACGTGCTAATACAGGTCATCCGACCGAGATTCTGCAGGGAGGTATCGAGCTTTTAGGGTATCGCGGAATTGAAGCCGATATTATGATGATTGTTATGGCAGTTGATACTTTGAGAGCTTGCACGGATAAGAAAATTGCCATTGAACTTGGCTTTTCCGGGTATTTTAAAATGCTTGCATCACGCCTTTCAATGAAGGATGAAGAATTTGAGCGTATGCGCAGATATATTGAAAACAAAAACTTTGCAGCACTCTCGGCTATGCTTGACGATTTTGGTGATAATGATGCTACTCGTGCACTTAAAAAGTTATCACGTATGTTTGGTGGAATTGAAATTTTAGAGGATACAGACGGTGAGCTTTCATATTTAAAAGAGCTCTATCGAGGTCTTGAAAAAGCAGGCGTTGCGGATGTTGTAAGCATAGATTTAGGCCTTGTCCATCAGATTGACTACTATAGCGGTATTATCATTCGCGGATATGTAGAGGGAGTTGGAACTCCTGTACTTTCAGGTGGTAGATATGATAACCTTATAGCATCTTTTGGAAAAGAAATTCCGGCTGTAGGCTTTGCAGTTGATATTGATGCTATCGCTGACTGCATTGAAGTGCCTGAATGTTCATACAACAAACTTCTTCATATGATGCCGGGTGCTGTTAAATACGGTTTTGAATATATGGATAAAACCGAAGATGTTTTATTGTCTCCATGCAAAACACTTGATGAAAGCAAAAAGTATGCGCGTGACTTAAATCTTTCGCTTGTTGTTGCAGAGGTTGATGGTAAAATTACGGAGGTGAAATAATGAGCGTTTTAAGAATTGCTCTGACGAAAGGAAGACTTGAAAAAAAGACCATTGCAGTTTTAAAGAAAATGGGTCTTGATTGTTCTGAGATTGAAAGCGAGAGCAGAAAGCTTATATATAAGATTCCGAATTATCCGCTTGAAATTGTGCTTGCTAAAGCGGCAGATGTAATTACATACGTTGAACACGGTGTGTGTGACCTTGGTGTTGTTGGTAAAGACACAATTATGGAAAATGGAAATTCATTCTATGAAATGCTCGATTTGGGATTCGGTAAGTGCCGTTTTGCACTTGCAACACGTGTTGGCGATGATTTTTACAGTGGATGCAAAACACGAAGAATTGCAACGAAATATCCTAAGGTAGCGCGCGAATATTTTGCTAAAAAGGGTATGGATATAGAGATTATCAAAATCGAAGGTTCAGTTGAGCTTGCCCCACTTTTAGGTATCGCAGATGCAATTGTTGATATCGTTGAAACGGGAACAACAATGAAGGAAAACGGGCTACATCCGATTGAGGATATGCACAAAATCAGTGCAAGACTCATTGTTAATATAGCATCAATGAAGCTTTATAAGGAAGAGATTTTTGATTTTCTTGAAAAGCTTGAGAGTAATCTGGAGGATTAAATTATGCCACAGGTAATATATGCAGACGGCAAAAGTGAAGTTTTACTTTTACGTGAAATGCGTACACGTGCAGGCAAAGTAGGAAGTGAAATTTCTGCAAATGTGTCGTCAATACTTTGTGATATCGAAGAAAACGGGTATGATGCGGTATGCAAATATTCCGAAAAGTTCGATAAAGTAGCTCCACGTGAGATAACAAAAGAAGAGCTGGAAAAAGCATATAATGAGTGCGATGCAAATGTAAGAAAAGCACTTGAAAAAGCAGCGCTAAACATAGCAGAATATCACAAACGAATGCTGGCTAAAAGCTGGGAATGGGAAATTAACGGTTGTAAGCTCGGGCAGAGCGTTCGCGGCATTTCCAAGGTCGGAATTTATGTCCCTGGTGGTACTGCAGCTTATCCGTCATCTGTCCTTATGAATGCGATTCCTGCACGTGTTGCAGGGGTAGGCGAGATAATAATGGTTACACCGCCTACTGCCAACTTAAATACTGCAGTTTTAGCGGCAGCTAAAATAGCAGGAATTGACCGTGTATTTGCAATCGGTGGCGTTCAGGCAATTGGTGCTCTGTCTTACGGTGCAGGAGATATTCCTAAGGTAGATAAAATTGTAGGACCGGGAAATGCTTACGTTGCGGCAGCTAAGCGTCAGGTTTTCGGAACGGTTGATATTGATATGATTGCAGGCCCATCTGAAATTTTAATTATTGCCGATGAGACTGCCGATGCAAGATATGTTGCGGCTGATATGTTAAGTCAGGCAGAGCATGATAAGCTTGCATCTTCAATTTTGATTGCAACAAGCAAAGAGCTTGCTGATAAAGTTAAGGAAGAGCTTGAAATTCAGATTCCGGAGCGATCACGCGAAGAAATAATCCGTGAATCTCTTAGAAATTTCGGTGCAATCATTATTGTTCCGGATATTGAGAAAGCTTGTAAAATTGCAAATGATGTAGCGCCGGAGCACCTTGAAATTATAACAAAAAATCCGCGTGAGGATATGAAGTTAATAGAAAATGCAGGAGCTATTTTCTTGGGGCAGTATTCACCAGAGCCACTCGGCGACTATATGGCAGGTCCTTGCCACGTGCTTCCAACTTCGGGAACTGCAAGATTTTTCTCACCACTTTCAACTGACAGCTTCCTCAAAAAATCAAGTGTTATCGAATATACTGCAGAGGCACTGAATGACTTATCCAAAGAGATTGAGTGCTTAGCACTCTCAGAGGGTCTTGATGCGCATGCAAATTCGATAGTAGTTAGGAGAAATAAATGAAAATTGCAAAAAAATTAGAGAGTCTTGCGGCATATGAGCCGACGGTAGATAAATTTGATATAGTTCTTGATGCAAATGAAAGCTTTTTATGCCCTGTAGGCGCACTTCGTGAAAAGATAAATACAGCGCTTGCAAATGTTGCATTAAATCGCTATCCTGACCCGACTGCATCAAAGCTTTGTAAAGCTGCGGCAGATTATTACGGAGTTGAATTTTCGCAAATAGTTGCAGGAAACGGCTCGGACGAGCTCATTTCAATTTTAGTTTCATCACTTCTTGACAGTAAATCGAAAATTGCAATTTCTACCCCTGATTTTTCAATGTATGCTTTTTACGCTCACCTTGCAGAGCACGAGGTTATAAGCATTGGGAAAGATGATCTTTGCCCGAATGCGGATACTATTATCAAAGAAGCTAAACTTAATAATGCAGACCTTCTTATTTTCTCCAATCCGTGTAATCCTAGCGGTCAAGGCTTGATGAGAGAAGATGTAATACGTATAATTGAAAGTCTTGATTGTATTGTTGTAGTCGACGAAGCGTATATGGATTTCTGGGATCAAAGTGTTATAAATTGTGTTGGTAAGTATCCGAATTTAATTGTGCTTAAGACTTGCTCGAAAGCATTTGGACTTGCAGCAGCAAGGTGTGGTTTTGTTCTGTCAACAAAGGAAATTGTTGATAATGTTAAGAAAGCAAAGTCACCGTATAATGTAAACAGCTTTACTCAAGCAGCGGCACTTGCAATATTTGAAGATAAAGAGTATATTAAAGATAGCATATCAAAGATAATTAAGTCGCGTGACAGTCTTTATAATATGCTTTTAGACCTCGACGTAAATCCGATTAAATGTAGTACCAATTTTGTGTTGGTAAAACATAGTAGTGCAAAAGAAATCTGGCAGAAGTTACGCGCTAAAGGTATTTCAGTTCGAAATATTATGGGTGATTATCTCAGAATTACCGCCGGTAGTGAGGAAGAAAATTCCAAACTTATAGCGGAACTTAAGGAGGTTTTATAATGCGTGAAGCGAAAATTTCCCGTAAAACTAAAGAAACAGATATTGAAGTTAAGTTGAATTTAGACGGAGGAAAAATATCGGTTGACACAGGAATTGGATTTTTCGACCATATGCTGAATGCTTTTGCAGCTCATGGTGGATTTGGGCTTGAGATCTGCGCTAAAGGCGATTTAGAAGTAGATTGTCACCACACAGTTGAAGATTGCGGAATAGTAATCGGTACAGCTTTTGCGAAAGCAATTGGTGATAAAAAAGGCATTGAGCGTTTCGGCAACGCAAGAATTCCAATGGACGAAGCACTTGCAGATGCAATACTTGACATTTCAGGTAGACCGTTTCTTGTTTTTGAGGCAGATATGCCGCAGGAGCAAATCGGCGGATATGACGCTTGCATGACAGTTGAATTTATGCGTGCATTTGCTACAAATGCAGGTGTTACGCTACATATTTTAGGTGAATACGGTGAAAATGCACACCACTTAACAGAGGCGATTTATAAGGCTGTTGCCCGTGCATTGAAGACAGCGGTTAAAATTACCGGAAATGATATCCCAAGTACAAAAGGAGCACTGTAAATATGAGTGGCTTTACAGCGATAATTGATTATGGCGTTGGCAATCTGCACAGCGTTTCAAAGGCGCTTGATTATGTGGGTGCTAAAAATATTATTACAGGTGATATCGATGAGATAAAGCGCGCGGATGCGCTGCTTTTACCCGGTGTAGGCGCGTTCCCGATGGCGTATAGAGCACTTTGTAATGCAGGTCTCAGGGATATTGTTTGTGAAGAAGTCAAAAATAAACCCCTTCTTGGAATTTGTCTCGGTATGCAGCTTTTGTTTGAGCGCGGCTATGAAGAGGAAGAATGCGAGGGCTTAGGTCTACTATTGGGTGAAATTAAAAAAATTGAAACAGAATATAAGCTTCCGCAAATCGGTTGGAACGAGCTTGAAATCAAAAACCCGTGTGAGCTTACACGTGATTTGCCTGAACACTCTTATGTATATTTTGTTCATTCATATTGCGCAAAGGTTTCAAAACCCGAGCAGCTTGTAGCAACGTGCGATTACGGCTGTGATGTTACAGCTATAGTAAAATCCGGTAATGCATACGGATGCCAGTTTCATCCGGAAAAAAGTGGAGATGTCGGGCTTAAAATTTTAGAAAACTTTAAGAATTTAATCGGTTAGGAGTAGCATTATGCTTATTATACCTGCAATTGATTTAAAAGATGGCCAGTGTGTGCGTCTTTTAAAAGGTGAATTTGATACAGTACATAAAGTAGCTGAAAGTGCTGTGGAAACTGCAAAAGGCTTTTTGCAAAGCGGTGCCAAGCTTTTACATATGGTGGATTTAGACGGTGCACTCGCAGGCGAGGGCAAAAATCGTGCGGTTGTGCGCGAGGTAATCAAAAAGGTCGGAATACCGGTTGAGCTTGGCGGCGGTATCAGAACTATGGAAGATATTGATGCGGTGCTTAAATTAGGCGTTTCACGCGTTATAATCGGCTCTGCTGCAGTTGAAACCCCTGAGCTTGTAAAAGATGCTGTTATAAAATACGGCGATAAAATTGCTGTTGGAATTGATGCTAAAAACGGCGAGGTGAAAACCCGCGGATGGCTGGATGGCAGCGGAATTGATTATATTGAATTTGCAAAAAAGATGGAATCTTTTGGTGTAAAGACAATTATCTTTACAGACATTGATTCGGATGGAACACTTGCAGGACCGTGTATGCCGCGTCTTATTGAGTTGCGTAATGCCGTTTCTTGCGAAATCGTTGCCTCCGGTGGCGTTACAACGATGCAGGATTTAAAAGCACTTAGTGATAAAAATATTGATGCCGCAATTTTGGGTAAAACCCTTTATTCCGGTAAAATAAACTTGAAAGAAGCTTGCGATTTATATAACGAATAAGGAGAGTTTTTATGCTCGCAAAAAGAATTATACCATGCCTTGATGTAAATGACGGGCGAGTGGTAAAAGGAGTTAATTTTGTAAATCTTCGCGACGCAGGTGACCCGGTCGAGCTTGCACGAGCTTATAGCGAAGCCGGCGCCGATGAAATTGTATTTCTTGACATTACGGCAACACACGGTGCACGCCGCACCGTTGTTGATATCGTTGAAAAAACTGCGCGTGAGGTTTTCGTTCCGCTTACTGTTGGTGGCGGAATCAGAACTGAAGATGATTTTTATGATATTCTTCGCGCAGGTGCGGATAAAATTTCGGTAAATTCTGCTGCTGTGCGTGACCCGGATTTAATTCGCCGTGCCGCGGCGCGATTTGGAAGTCAGTGTGTCGTACTTGCAATTGATGCTAGACGCGCACCTGATGGGCACTTTGAAGTTGTGTTAAACGGTGGAAGAATCGGAACGGAGCTTGAAGCAGTTGAATGGGCAGTGCGTGCCGAAAAGCTTGGTGCAGGCGAAATTATGTTAAATTCTATTGATGCCGATGGCACTAAAAACGGGTTTGATTTGGAGATGACAAAAGCAATTTCAGATGCTGTTGGAATTCCGGTAATTGCATCGGGTGGTTGCGGAGCTCTTTCGCATTTTGCACCGGTATTTACCGAAGCGGGTGCTGATGCAGCACTTGCGGCTAGTGTTTTCCACTTCGGTGAGCTGTCGATAGCTGATGTAAAGGCTGAGCTTCGCCGTAACAATATTCCCGTGAGGTGAAAAAATGGACTTATCAAAATACTTTAAAAAAAGCGAGCTTACACCTGTAATCGTTCAGGACGTTAACACAAAAGATGTGCTTATGCTCGGCTATACAAACGAAGAAGCGCTTGAAAAGACTATTGAAACAAAAACCGTTTGGTTTTACAGTCGGAGCCGTAACAAGTTGTGGAACAAAGGTGAAACATCGGGACATTTTTTAATTGTTCACGAAATATACGGTGATTGCGACGATGATACTATTTTAATTTTGGCAACACCAAAGGGTCCAACCTGCCATACAGGCAGACAAAGCTGTTTTTTTAATACAATCTATAAGGAGAAATAAAATGGATACTTTAAAAGGTTTATACGAAGTTGTTAAGATGAGAAAAACTGAGCCGCAGGAAGGCTCATACACATGCTATCTTTTTGAAAAGGGTCTTGACAAAATTCTCAAAAAAGTAGGCGAAGAGTGTGCAGAGACGATTATTGCTGCTAAAAACGGCAAAAATGAGGATACAATTGAAGAAATCTGCGACCTTTTCTATCACGTTATGGTAATGATGGCTGAGAGCAACATTGAGCTTTCAGATGTAATTGCAGTGCTTGAACAGCGTCGCCAGAAAATCGGTAATCTCAAACAAATGCGTGTTACCGACAGAAATACCTAAATGATAAAGCTTAAATGTCCTGCTTGCGGTGAATTTCTTTTTGACCTTGACAACTTAATAAAATGCAAAAATAATCATTCTTTTGACCGCGCAGCATCGGGATATTTTAATTTGCATTTGAATAAACACTCTAAAGCTCCGGGTGATAATCGCGAAATGGTACTGGCAAGGCGTAGATTCTTAGATGCCGGATACTATGCTCCACTTCGCGATGCTTTGGTTGAGATTATTAAAGAAATTGCACCCAAAATCCTTATTGACGCAGGTTGCGGCGAAGGTTATTACACCTCTGAGTTTTCGAAAGTATGTGAAACTTTAGGTGTTGACTTGTCAAAAGATGCTATTCTGAAAGCATCTAAAAAAGACAAGCTCGGTAATTATTGTGTAGCATCAATTTTTGATATTCCTGTAATGGATGATTCTGTAGATTTAATCACATCTGTTTTTGCACCATATAGTAGTGACGAGTTTGCGCGGGTAGCGAATTCTGTTCTCGCAGTAATTCCGGGCAAACGTCATCTTTTTGGTTTAAAAGAAATTCTATATGATAAGCCGTACTTGAATGATGAAGAAGGCTACAATTTGCCGGATTTTGCACTTCAAAAAACAACTGCGATTGACTTTGAAATTACGGTAAATGGCGAGCAAGCAATTTTTGATTTATTTTCAATGACACCGTATTATTGGAAAACACCGCGTGATGCGGTTGAGCGACTTAAAAAAGTTAACGCACTTAAAACCGAAGTTTCATTCAGAATTTTATACTATAAGAAAAACCGCTCGTGAGAGCGGTTTTTCTTATAATACATTTGTAATTGTTGCAGCTATCGCCAAAATAAGAGAAACAAAAGTGATTTTGCTTTGCTTTTCATTGAAAACAAAATAAGAAAGAAGAACTGTCAGAATAAGACCTAAAGAAGCAGTGAAAACCGAGTAAAAAGAAACAGGGATCGCGGCGAGAACAAATACTTGCAAAACGGAAGATATATTATTCAACAGTGTTCTTACTCCAATATTCAAAATCTGTAAAGGTTTGTATGCAGTTATTATTGTTTTCAACTTAAATTTACCCTTTGAGCATATAAAAAGGATTATAAAACAAGCAATAACTATTACAAAATTTGTTATGAAAAAGAACATTCCTGAATCTAAAACGCGGTTATCCTTTGCATATAACTGCATTAAAATAGTACACGAGCCGGTTGAAATAAATGAAAGAGCGCACCAAAAAAGAGATTTTCCCGTAAAACGTTTTTTATCGTCGCTTTTCTTAATAAATGGAATGGATGCAGCAACAAGAATTAAAATTCCGGATATAGCGAGCTGAATACTAAGTTGTTCTTTGAAAAATAAAATTCCAAAGGATGATGGAAGTAAAATTCCACTTGCCATATTTACTATTGTAATAATTGGCAGAGGTGTATATTTCATTGAAAACAGATTTGCGCATAAATTAACCATAATCAGCGAGGCGAATATTATTGCATAAATAAGTGTTGGCATATTTAATGATAGATTGAATTTTAAACTTATAAGGAAAAAAACACACGCAAAAGTGGCATTTATCAGGTTGTAAATAATTAAATGCGAAATATCAAG
>JAZNOR010000071.1:0-63936 GCA_045589235.1 Eubacteriales bacterium
GGTATGGCGGCATCTATGGGCGCATTCTTGCTTTCAGCAGGAGCTAAGGGTAAGCGTCTTGCACTTCCTAATTCTGAGATTATGATTCATCAGCCTCTTTCGGGTATGCAAGGTCAGGCTACCGATATCAAGATTCATACAGACAGAATTTTGCGCATTAAGCAGAAATTAAATGAAATTTTATCTGATGTTACAGGTCAACCGCTTGATAAGATTATAAACGACACCGAACGTGATAATTTTATGTCAGCAGATGAAGCGTTAAAGTACGGTCTTATTGATAAGGTGATTGATAAACGCGCATAATGAAAGGATTGCTTTTATATGCATACTGATAATAAAACGGTATGTTCCTTTTGTGGTCGTTCACAGGATGAAGTTGGTCGCTTGATTGCAGGGCAGACAGGATTTATCTGCAATGATTGTGTTGAACTTTGCAAGGAGCTTATCGAACACTATAAAACTGAAAATATTGAGTCTTTTGATGACGTGAAAAAAGAGATTACACTTTTAAAGCCAAAGGAAATTCATTCGCGTCTTAGTGAATATATTGTAGGTCAAGAAAATGCAAAAATTACGCTTGCAGTTGCAGTTTACAATCACTATAAGCGTATTATGCATCTTGAAGACAATGATGATGTTGAACTCCAAAAGAGCAACATACTTATGATTGGACCAACGGGCTGCGGTAAAACTCTTTTTGCACAGACTCTTGCAAAAATGTTAAATGTTCCGTTTGCAATTGCAGACGCGACAACATTAACAGAAGCAGGATATGTTGGTGAAGATGTTGAGAATATTTTACTGCGTTTAATTCAAGCTGCGGATTATGATATTGAAGCTGCTGAAAAAGGTATTATTTACATTGATGAAATTGATAAAATTGCTCGCAAGAGTGAGAACACATCAATCACTCGCGATGTATCCGGCGAAGGCGTTCAGCAGGCACTTTTAAAACTTTTGGAAGGTACTGTTGCAAATGTTCCGCCAACAGGTGGAAGAAAGCACCCACATCAGGAGTTTATTCAAATAAATACCGCAAACATCTTATTTATCTGCGGCGGTGCATTTGACGGAATTGATAAGGTTATTTCCAAGAGAACTGCGAAAAACGGTATCGGTTTTGGTTCTGAAATTACAAGTAAAGAGGAGATGGAATTATCAAAGCTTTTAGAGAAAATTCAACCTCACGACTTGCTTAAATTCGGAATTATTCCGGAGCTTGTTGGTCGTCTTCCGGTTATAGCTCCGCTTGAAGCTTTGGATAGAGAAGCTATGATAAAAATATTAACCGAGCCGAAAAACGCACTTACAAAGCAGTATAAGAAGCTCTTAGCTCTTGATGATGTTGAACTTGAGTTTACGGATGATGCACTTGAGGCTATTGCCGATGCTGCTATTGAACGTAAAATAGGTGCACGCGGACTTCGTGCAGTATTAGAGGGTGTTATGACAAAAATTATGTATTACATTCCCTCTGATGATTCGATTGCAAAGGTTATAATAAATAAAGATTGTGTTGAAAACAACACTCCGATAATTGAGAGAAAGTAAAATATCTTGCAAGAAAGGAAGTGACGCCTGATGCAAGAAAACACAGCAAAAATTACTGAAATTATGCCGGTTTTGGCACTCAGAGGATTAACTGTATTTCCGGGTATGAATGTGCACTTTGATGTTGGTAGAGAAAAATCTGCGAGTGCATTACACGCGGCTATGACTCGCGGTCAGCGCATATTTCTCGTTGCGCAGAAGGAAATCACAACTGATGATCCGAATGTAAGTGACCTTTATTCAATCGGTACGATTGCTCATGTTGAGCAAATTTTGAAATTCCCGACCGGCGAAAATATGCGAGTTTTGGTTCGTGGTGAAGAACGTGCAATTATTGAATCTGTGACACAAACAAAGCCACATTTAGAAGCTGAACTTTCACGTGCTCCGATTCTTAAAATGCGTGAAAGTGCACTTCGCCGTGAGGCACTGGTTCGTTCTACTCACGAAATTTTTCGTGAATACGCAGAGCTTGCTCCCAAAATGACACAAGAGGTAATCTTGGGTGTTATGTCCAGGACGGAACCGGGCGAGCTTGCTGACTATATTGCTCAAAACTTGCCCACACCTTATCAGAATAAGCAGACAGTGCTTGAGGAAATTCATCCTTTTAAGCGTTTATCTCTCGTTAATAAACTTCTAAGCCGTGAGCTTGAAATATATCGTTTAGAGAGCGACATAGCAGGACAGGTTAGAGAACAGATCGATAAGAATCAAAGAGACTATTTTCTTCGCGAACAGCTTCGCGCAATTCAAAATGAACTTGGTGAGGGCGAAGAAATATTAAATGAAATTGAAGAGTATCGCGAGAAAATTTATTCGTTAAGCCTTCCGTCGGAATCTGAGGAAAAGTTATTACACGAAGTTACTCGTCTTACAAAAATGCAACCGACATCGCCTGAAAGCACGGTTATCAGAAACTATTTAGATACGTGTTTAGAACTTCCGTGGAATACACGCACACGTGATAAAATAGGACTTTCAAATGCACGTCGTACGCTTGACCGTGCACATTACGGTATGGATAAAGTCAAAGAGCGCATTATTGAATTTATTGCGGCGCGTCAGCTTGCACCGGATATTAAGGGACAAATTATTTGTCTTGTTGGTCCTCCGGGTGTGGGCAAAACTTCAATAGGTAAATCTATTGCGGAAGCTCTAGGACGTAAATTTGCTCGCCTTTCTCTTGGTGGTGTTCGTGATGAAGCTGATATTAGAGGCCACAGAAAGACTTATATCGGTGCTATGCCCGGCAGAATCATGAATGCACTTAAGATTGCAGGAAGTAAAAATGCGCTTATTTTACTCGATGAAATTGATAAAATGAGCTCGGACTTCAGAGGAGATCCGACCGCGGCTATGCTTGAAGTTTTAGATTCAGAACAAAACCACGCATTCCGTGATCACTATGTTGAATTGCCGTTTGATTTATCTGAAGTTATGTTTATAACAACAGCAAATACAACGTCAACTATTCCGGCACCATTACTTGACCGTATGGAAGTAATCGAGCTGTCAAGTTATACTGCTGAAGAAAAATTTAACATTGCAAAGCGTCATTTGATTCCGAAACAGATGAAACGTCACGGATTAACGCGTGATGACTTTAGAATTGACGACAAAACTATTTATAAGATTATCGAGGCATACACTCGTGAAGCCGGCGTAAGAACACTGGAGCGTGAAATTGGCACAGTTTGCCGCCGTGCAGCTAAAAAGATTGTTGCAAACGAAAGTAAAAAGATAGTTGTATCGCGCGATAATTTAAAAGAATTCTTAGGAATTGAACGATATCACTCTGAGTTTAACAAAACAATGGATGAACCGGGTGTTGTTAACGGTCTTGCTTGGACATCTGTAGGCGGCGAGATTTTGGAAGTTGAGGTCAACGTTGTTGACGGAAGCGGAAAAATTGAAATTACAGGAAATCTAGGTACTGTTATGAATGAATCCGCCAAAGCGGCACTCACTTATGTCAGAAGCCGCACTGATGTATTTGGAATTGACCATGATTTTTATAAAAAATCAGATATTCACATTCACTTTCCGGAGGGAGCTATTCCCAAGGATGGTCCGAGCGCCGGCATAACGATTACAACAGCACTTGTCAGCGCACTTACAGGCATACCTGCTGATTGCAATATTGCAATGACAGGTGAGGTTTCAATACGCGGAAGAGTTCTTCCGATCGGCGGTCTTCGTGAGAAATCTATGGCTGCTTACAGAGCAGGAATTTCAAAGGTAATAATTCCACAAGATAACTTGAAGGATTTAGAAGAAATTTCGAAAGCTGTTCGTGAGAAAATTGAATTTGTTCCGGTAACTCACGTTGATACGGTTATTTCTCACGCTTTGGATATTGAAAAACTTCCTGCAAAAAAAGAAACAGAAGAAGTTAAACCAATAATATCAAAACCGAAAAGTAATAGGAAAATTACAGAAATTCGTCAGTAGAGAGGAGGTTTTGCTGTGGCTGTTAACTTAAACAAGGCGGAATTTATACGGTCTGCAGTTAATACGGGGGATTTTCCATCAGATGATTTACCTCAAATTGTTTTTGCAGGTAAGTCCAATGTCGGTAAATCTTCAGTTATAAACAGATTGTTAAATCGAAAGAACTTCGCAAGAGTTGGGGCATCACCCGGCAAAACCACACATATTAACTTCTTTCTTATTGACAATCAAATATATTTAGTAGACCTGCCGGGTTATGGCTACGCTAAAGTTTCGCAAAAAGAACGCGAGCGATGGGGAAGACTGATTGAAGACTTTTTTGCTTTTGAAAAGCCTATTAACCTTGGAATATTCATAGTTGATATTCGCCATAAACCGACAGAAAATGATATTGTTATGGCTGACTGCTTCAAGGATCTTGAAATTCCGTTTGTTGTTATCGCAAATAAGTCAGATAAACTTAAGAAAAGTCAGATTGAACCTGCACTTGACTTAATTTCCGACACACTTGATGTTTCAAAGGAAATTATAATTCCTTTCTCCGCTGAGAAGGGTGACGGTCGTGATGCAGTTCTGACTAAAATTTACGCGAGGTTAAAGATATGATTTCACCGTGTTTATCAATAAATGAAAAAAATCATCTTGCAATTGGTAATGTTGATGTTCCGTCTCTTGCAAAAGAGTATGGCACTCCGCTTATGATTATGGATGAGGACAATATAAGAGCTACCTGTCGAGAATACCGTGCAGCACTTAAGAAACATTATGGAAATAATTTTCTTGTCTGCTTTGCAAGTAAAGCTTTTTGCACCAAGTATATGTATAAAATCTTAAATGATGAGCAGATGGGAGCCGATGTTGTTTCCGGTGGCGAGCTTTATACAGCTAATTCTGCTGGCTTTCCGATGGAGAGAATTTATTTCCACGGAAATAATAAGACAAAAGATGAAATAAGTCTTGCACTTGACCTTAAAATTCGTCGCTTTGTTGTTGATAATATTGAAGAGCTTATGCTTCTGAACGAAATGTCACTTGAACGCGACGTTGTTTCTGAAATATCTTTTAGAATTAAGCCGGGTGTTGATGCACATACACATGATTTTGTTAAAACCGGACAGATTGATTCTAAGTTCGGCGTTGCACTTGAAAACGGCGAAGCAATGGATATAATCGAAAAGGCATCAAAGCTTTCCGGAGTGAAGCTTGTTGGTATTCATTGCCATATTGGCTCACAGATTTTTGATAATGAACCATTTCGTCATGCTGCAGAAATTATGATGCAGTTTATGGCAGAGGTGCGTGAAAAGCTTGGTATAGTTATTTCCGAGCTTAACTTAGGCGGCGGATTTGGAATTGCTTACACAAATGCAGATGACCCTGAACCTATTGACGTTACAGTAAAAAACTTTACTGATGTGGTTAAAATTAAGGCTAAAGAACTTGATTTGCCGCTTCCGTTTATTGTTATTGAACCGGGCCGTTCAATCATTGCACCAAGCGGGATTACGGTTTACACTGTAGGCTCTGTAAAAAAAATTGAGGGCGTTCGCACTTATGTATCTGTAGACGGAGGTATGGCGGATAACCCACGTTATGCGTTGTATCAAGCTGATTACACCGTAGTTGCACCTGAAAAAATGAATGAATCTGCCACTGATTGTGTGACAGTTGCAGGAAAGTGCTGTGAAAGTGGCGATTTAATTTGTGAAAATTTGATGATTCAAAAAGTCAAAGCAG
Source organism: Eubacteriales bacterium (assembly GCA_045589235.1). GTDB lineage: Bacteria > Bacillota > Clostridia > Oscillospirales > JAAYXM01 > RGIG7332. The sequence continues at coordinate 5,746 of JAZNOR010000071.1, forward strand.
GGGAGTTGCTCGCTGTTTTGTCAACAGGTGCTTATAATTATTCTATGGCATCAAATTATAATCGCATACCGAGACCGGCTGTTGTTATGGTTTCCGGCGGCAATTCGAAGGTTGTTATTGCGCGTGAAACATATGCTGATATTATAAAAAACGATATTTGTTAATTAAAAGTCTCTGCATATTGCGGAGACTTTTGTTTTTTTAGAAATTTAATCAAAGTTTTTATAAAATAATCATAGACTTTTTGGGAAAAATATGGTTTAATATAATAGATATATTTTTGCTTATTGGAGTGAAAGATTGTGAAGTTAGAAACAGTAAAAAACTTATATCGCAATACTGCGGATTTCGATGGTAAAACTGTTACCGTCGGTGGTTGGGCGCGTACAATTCGAGATTCAAAGGTGTTTGGATTTATTGAATTAAACGACGGCTCATTTTTTAAGAGTGTTCAAATTGTTATTGATGATACTCTTTCAAATTTTAAAGATATAATTAAACTAAATGTTGGTGCAGCGCTTATTGTAACAGGTAAAGTAATTGTTACACCTGATGCAAAGCAGCCATTTGAAATAAAAGCTGAAGATGTTGTAATTGAAGGCGAAAGCACTCAGGACTATCCGCTTCAGAAGAAGCGCCATTCTATGGAATTTTTGCGTACCATTGCATATCTCCGCCCGAGAACAAATACTTTTTCTGCAGTTTTCCGTGTGAGAAGCACTGCGGCATATGCAATCCATAAGTTCTTCCAGGAGAGAGGGTTTGTTTACGCTCAGACTCCGATTATTACCGGTAGCGACTGCGAAGGTGCAGGCGAAATGTTCCGCATCACAACGCTTGATATGAATAACTTACCGCTTGATGACAATGGTAAGGTTGATTATACACAGGATTTCTTTGGCAGAGAAACAAATCTAACAGTTTCCGGTCAGCTTGAAGCTGAAACATTTGCGTTAGCTTACGGCAAAACATATACATTCGGCCCGACTTTCCGCGCTGAAAATTCCAATACAGCGCGCCATGCAGCTGAGTTCTGGATGATTGAGCCTGAAATTGCTTTTGCTGACTTAAATGATGATATGGAACTTGCGGAAGCAATGGTCAAATATGTTATCTCTTATGTTCTTGAGCAGTGCCCGGAAGAAATGGAGTTCTTTAACAACTTCTTCGATAAGGGACTTATCGAGCGTTTAACTTCTATCGTTGATGCTGACTTTGGTGTTATGGATTACACAGAGGGTATCAAGATTTTAGAGCAACATAAGGATGAATTTGAATATCCGGTATTCTGGGGTTGTGATTTGCAGACAGAACACGAGCGTTTCTTAACTGAGAAGATCATGAAGAAGCCGATGTTTTTAATTAACTATCCGAAGGAAATCAAGGCATTCTATATGCGCGTTAATGATGACGATAAGACTGTTGCTGCTATGGACTTGTTTGTTCCGGGTATCGGTGAGCTTATCGGTGGAAGCCAGCGTGAGGAACGTTACGATGTGTTGCTTTCACGTATTCGTGAGCTTGGCCTTAACGAGGCAGATTACGAGTGGTATTTAAATCTCCGTCGCTTTGGCGGCACTCACCATGCAGGTTTTGGTCTTGGTTTTGAGCGTATGATTATGTACTTAACAGGTGTATCAAATATCCGTGACGTTCTGGCATTCCCGCGTACTGCAGGAAAGTTCGGATTTTAATATAAATTGGAGGATTTTTTATGGCATTTTATACTGAATTAAACCGCGATGAGCTTTTAAAAACGCTTGATGCATTGAATAAAGAATATAAGGATTATTGCGCAAAAGGCTTGAAGCTTGATATGTCTCGCGGAAAACCGGCGCCGGATCAGCTTGATTTATCTGAGGGAATTTTAACTCAAGTTGCAACTATAGCTGATACCAAATTCGGTGGTACTGACACTCGAAATTACGGCGGCCTTGACGGACTACCGGAAATGAAGGAAATCTTTGCTGAAATGCTTGGAGTTAAGACATCTGAAGTTATCGTTGGCGGCAACTCAAGTCTTAATATGATGTACGACACGGTTATGCGCGCAATGAACTTTGGTATTTTAGGAAGCACTCCATGGAACAAACTTCCGGAAGTTAAGTTCTTATGTCCGAGCCCGGGTTATGACCGTCATTTCACTGTTTGTGAAGCGTTTGGAATAAAGCTTATTCCGATTGAAATGAAAGCTGATGGTCCTGATATGGACACAGTTAAACAGTTGGTTGAAAGTGATGACTCAGTTAAGGGTATCTGGTGTGTTCCAAAGTACTCTAATCCGAGCGGTATTACTTACAGTGATGAGGTTGTTCGCATATTTGCTAATTTAAAGCCGGCGGCAAAGGATTTTCGTATTTTCTGGGATAACGCTTACGTTATTCACGATTTATACGATGAGCACGATAAGTTACTTAACATCTTAGACGAGTGCCGCGCGGCAGGAAATGAGGATATGTGTTATATCTTTGCATCAACCTCAAAGGTTACTTATCCAGGTGCGGGTGTTGCAGTCATTGCTTCGAGTGAAGCTAATATTAACGCTATCAAGAAGCTTATGGCTTCACAGACAATCGGTCCTGATAAAATCAATCAGGTTCGTCACATTAAATTCTTTAAGAATTTAGACGGTATTTTAGAGCATATGAAAAAGCACGCAGCTATTCTTCGTCCTAAGTTTGAAATTATTCTTGAAACATTGGATAAAGAATTAGCAGGTCTCGGCATTGCAGAATGGCACAAGCCGAATGGTGGTTACTTTATCAGTCTTGATGTTTTCCCAGGTTGTGCAAAACGCGTTCACGCGCTTTTAAAAGAAGCAGGCGTAGTTATGACAGGTGCTGGTGCAACTTATCCGTATGGCAATGACCCGCAAGACCGAAATTTGCGTATTGCTCCGTCATTCCCGACAGTCGAGGAGCTTGCAGTTGCAGCTAAGATGCTTTGCCTTTGTGTTAAGCTTACAGCTTGTGAAAAGCTTTTAGAGAAATAAAGGGGAAGTTTAAAATGTATGATGTTTATGAAACTCCGCTAGGCTCACGCTATGCCAGTAAGGAGATGCTTTATATCTTTTCTCCGGATATGAAGTTTAAAACCTGGCGCAAGCTTTGGATTGCTCTTGCTAAGGCCGAACATGAGCTTGGACTTCCTGTTACACAGGAACAGATTGATGAGCTTATTTCTCAGAAAGACAATATAAATTACGAAGTGGCTCGTGCTCGTGAAAAAGAAGTGCGTCATGATGTCATGTCACATGTTTTTGCGTATGGCGAACAGTGCCCAAAGGCTAAACCAATTATTCATCTCGGCGCTACAAGTTGCTATGTGGGTGATAATACAGACATTATCATTATGACAGAAGGCCTAAAACTTATTCGCAAAAGACTAGTCAGTGTTATTGCTGCACTCTCTAAGTTTGCAGACGAATATAAAGCTATGCCGACTCTTGGATTTACTCATTTTCAGCCGGCTCAGCTTACAACTGTTGGTAAGCGTGCAACGCTTTGGATTAATGAGTTACTTATGGACTTAGAGGAAATTAACTTCCGCATTGTCGGTATGAAGCTTTTAGGTTCAAAGGGTACAACTGGTACTCAGGCAAGCTTTATAGAGCTTTTTGACGGAGATGAAGAAAAAGTTAAAAAGTTAGAAGAGCTTATTGCTAAGGATATGGGGTTTGACAGTGTTGTTCCGGTTTCAGGTCAAACATATTCACGTAAGGTTGACTCTCAGATTCTTGCAACTCTTGCAGGAATTGCACAGAGTGCATCTAAATTTGCAACAGACCTTCGTTTACTCTCTAATCTTAAAGAAATTGAAGAACCGTTTGAAGGCAAACAAATCGGCTCATCAGCTATGCCATATAAAAGAAATCCAATGCGTTCTGAACGTATTTGTGCTCTGTCAAGATACGTTATGGCTGATGCACTTAACCCGATGATGACTGCATCTGTTCAGTGGTTTGAGAGAACTTTAGACGACTCAGCCAATAAGAGAATTGCGGTTCCGGAAGCATTTCTTGCAATTGATGCGATATTGCTTATTTACTTAAATATTGCATCAGGCATGGTGGTTCATCCTAAGGTCATTGAAAAGCGCGTTATGAGCGAGCTTCCTTTTATGGCTACAGAAAATATTATGATGAGTGCTGTTAAGAAGGGTGGAGACCGACAAGAACTTCACGAAAGAATCAGAACACACTCTATTGCAGCAGGAAATCGTGTTAAGGAAGAGGGTCTTGACAACGACCTTATATCACGAATTGCTAATGACCCGATGTTTGGTATGACAGAAGAAGAAATTCGTTTAAATCTAAATCCGGCAGACTTTACAGGTCGTGCAGAAGGTCAGGTTTGTGAGTTTATCTCAAATTGTGTTAATCCTGCAATTGCACCTTTTATTGACAATCTTGACAATTCTGCAGAATTATCCGTCTAAAAATATTGACTAAACGGAATATATTGTATATAATAAAAGAATATTGCGGTATATTTAGAAAATATACCGTGAAGTGTATTACTTAAGGAGGCCAGAAGGCAATGAAAAAAAGTATTGCAATTTTTGTTGCTTCGATACTTGTGTTAGCCATTATGGTAGCAATTACGCTTGCCGGTTTTAACCTTGGTGTCGTTAGCATCCCGAAGGCTCAGGACGGTGTTCGTCTTGGTCTTGACCTAAAGGGTGGTTCGGTTATCACCTTTGAGGCTCAGCTCGAAGAAGGTGCTGATATCTCAAATTTACGTGAGGATATGCAGACTGCGCAGACGGTTTTGAGAAAGCGTCTTGATGACCAGATGTACAACGAAGCTACAGTTCAGCTTGTTGGCGAAAATCGTATCCGTGTTGAAATTCCTGAAATTACAAATCCGGAAGAAGCTGTTGCTCTTCTTGGTAAAACCGCTATTTTGGAATTCCGCGATGCTGACGGTAATGTTGGTATTACAGGTAACGACATTAAAGAAGCTCAGAGCAGCTATGGTCAGACCGAAGAAAACGGTCCGCAGCATTATCATGTTGCTTTAACCCTCAAGCCGGAGGCTGTTGCAACATTTACTGAAATGACAAAGAAAGCTGCCGGCAGATCAGCGGAAGGAAAGAACTACATCTCAATCTTTATGGATGATGTTGAACAGTCTTCTCCGTTTGTTGATGCAAAGTATGCTAGCACAGGTATCAACTCAGAGCAGGTTATTATTACTGTCGGTGGTGGCGGTGAGCTTGGTGCAGATGCTGCTGAGAGCGCAAAGAATTTGGCAAGCATCATTAACTCAGGTCGTCTTCCGTTCGCACTCAAGGAAGTTGAACTTCGTTCAGTTGGACCTACTCTCGGTGAAAAAGCTTTAGAGACAAGCATTTTAGCAGCTCTTATCGGCTTAATTCTTGTAATGATCTTTATGGTCGTTGTCTACCGCTTACCGGGTATTGTTGCTGATATTTCGCTTATCTTCTACACAGCACTTGTTGTTATTATTCTTGCAATTATGAAGATTAACTTATCACTTCCGGGTATTGCAGGTATCATTCTTTCAATCGGTATGGCAGTTGATGCAAACGTTATTATCTTCGAGCGTATTAAAGATGAGCTTCGCTCAGGTAAGACAATTAAGGCGTCAATTGATGCAGGCTTTAAGCGTGCATTTACCGCTATCTTAGACTCGAATGTTACAACTATCATCGCAGCGGTTGTTCTTGCAATCTTTGGTACAGGCAGTATCCAGGGCTTTGCTTGGACACTCGGTATCGGTGTTGTTGTTTCGTTATTCACCGCGGTTGTTGTTACTCGCTTCTTGCTTAAGCAGCTTGTTGGTATGAACATCAAATCGCCTAAGGCGTACGGTGCGTAAGAGAGGAGGAGATTTATAATGAAGAATTTACATTTTGTCAACAAATTCCCGATTTTAGCAACTATCGCGGCTATTTTCTGCATTATTGGTCTTGTTTCACTTCTTATGCTCCCGTTTGGTGTTAACTTATTTAACCTCGATATCGACTTTGTCGGTGGTACTACATTACAGTATAATATGCATAAGACTCTTGATAAGGCTGAACTTGACAGTATCGCAAAATCTGTAGAAGGCATTACAGGTTCACCTGTTTCTTCAATTCAGAAGTCCGGCGAAACCAGTGAAGAAGTTGTTATTAAGACAAAAACACTTGATACCGAAACTCGTGATGCAGTTTTTGCAGAGCTTCAGACTAAGTATAACCTCGTTGAGGCCGATATTCTCTCTGTAGATAACGTTGACCCGGTTATGGGTGCTGACATTCGTAATGCAGCTATTTTAGCGGCTCTTATCGCTGTTATTTTAATGCTTGTATACATTGGAATTCGCTTCGACTTCAAGTCAGGTCTTGCAGCTATTATCGCCCTTGTACACGACCTTCTTGTTATGCTTAGCTTCTATGTTATTTTACAGATTCCGCTTAATATGAACTTCATTGCCGCAGCACTTACAATTCTCGGTTACTCAATTAACGCTACAATCGTTATCTTTGATCGTATTCGTGAAAATCGCAAGATGCTCAGAAAGGTTTCATTTGGTGACTTGATCAACACAAGTATCCATCAGACTATGACAAGAAGTGTTAATACTACAATTACAACATTACTCACTATTGTTATGGTTATCATCTTCGGTGTAAGTTCAATCCGCAATTTTGCAATTCCGATAAGCATTGGTATTGTTGCAGGTCTTTATTCTTCTGTTTGCATTTCAGGTCCGATTTGGGCCAAGCTTATGGGTGCAGGAAAGAAAAACGCATAATAATAGTTTAAACTTTCAGGGTAGTGCTTTCTGTGCTACCCTGATTTATCTTTACGGAGGCTTAGAATGATTGAACTTGGTATGTCAACTGCTTCATTTTATCCGCAATTTACAGAAGATGCTGCTCGCAAAATTGTTAAACTTGGCTACTCAAAAGCCGAGGTTTTCCTAAATAGCGAATGTGAATTTGATGCTGAATATATCAAAGAACTAAAAAAATCTTCGACAATGGTGGGGTAGAGGTAGTATCTGTTCATCCATATACATCAGCAATTGAATCTCTTTATTTCTTTACTCACTATCCCAGACGTGCGCAAGATGCAATTGAAAAATATAATATGTATTTTGAGCGTGCGGCGCAGCTCGGAGCTAAGTACTTTACACTACATGGTGACCGGAATTTATACGGAAGTGTTAAAAATATTGATGTAAGTTTGCATATTGATACTTTGGGACGTTTAGCTGATGTTGCCTCTAAATACGGAATAACGATTGCACAAGAAAATGTATCTTGGTGCGTATCTCAGGACCCGGAGTATTTAAGAATTTTAAAAGATGCTTTGGGCAATAAAATTGGTTTTACGCTTGATATTAAACAAGCATACAGGGCAAAACGCGATGTTTATGAATATATATCGGTTATGGATGACAGGCTTTTAAATATTCACATCAGCGACAACGATGATAAGAATTTTTGCCTTTTACCTTGTTTTGGTTCCTTTGATTTCAAAAAATTCATACAAAAACTTAAAGAAATTTCATACGATGGCGCGCTCATTTGCGAAGTTTACTCGACTGCGTTTGACAATATTCGACAAATCGAAGCCTCAAAAGTTGCTCTTTCGGAAATTTTAGAAAAAGAGTTAGCGTAAACACCTCTTACTTTGTCGAAACTTGCGATAAAAAGTGCTGGACTTTTTTATTATCGCCGTTATATAATTGGTTTTGTCGACAAAAGAAATAAAAAAAGGAGATTTTGCTAATGCGCAAACTTTCTAAAGAGGTAACTGATGAAAATGGTGATAAATTAAACCTATTGTATTCTATTATATCTGAAAATTCTTCTTACGGTATTGCTATTGAAGTCATTTCAAAAAACGATTCTTTAAAAGATTTTGTAAAAATCGAAGATATTACGGTAAATTTACTTGAAATCACTCGTATATTTATGATATTATATAATTATGAGGTTACTCCTTGCTCGGTTTTTGATGTTTTAGACACTTATTTTGCCGATACTGAGTATTTTGAAAGTCTTATTTGAGGTGAAGTTATGAATTGTCCTTTTTGTAATCATCCGGACAGTAAAGTTGTAGATTCACGCCCGACCGATGAGGGTGGAAGCATTCGTCGTCGTCGCGAGTGTCTTGCGTGCCAGCGTCGATTTACCACTTATGAAACGGTTGAGCATATGGCTTTATATGTTGTTAAAAAAGATGGAACACGTCAAGCTTTTGATAAATCAAAAATATTGAACGGATTAACTCGTGCATGTGAAAAGCGCCCGATTCCGCTTGCTACGCTTGAGGGCGTTGCGAATGAAATCGAGCAACTTTTGCAGAATACGTTGGAACGCGAAGTATCAACCACAACTATCGGTGAGCTTATTATGGAAAAGCTGCGTGAGATTGACCAAGTTGCGTATATTCGTTTTGCTTCAGTTTATCGTTCTTTTGATGATATCGATTCATTCTTAAAAGAACTGCAAACATTTAAAAAAGGTTCTCAAAGGTAAGTTTATCTGTATTACGCATATCTTCAACAAGCGCCATAAGGCGCTTGTTTTCTATTCTAAACATTTTAGTGTCTTTTTCAGTAATTATTACCTCTACTTTGGTCAGTAAATCATTTATCTCATCTAACTCCTTGTGGTGAAGATAAAAAGAGAGAAAGCGTTGGTTTTTATTCCATAATCCGATTGTTGTCTTGATACTCTCTTTTGCTGCCAACCAATTTTCAGAGTTAAACGCGTTTTCACATATATTAAGAGAAGATATCATTTCATTTGCAATAATATTTGTGTGCTTTAGACACAAGCAAGTACCTGCAATTATTAAAAACAAAATAATAATTGCTGCTGTTAAATGTTTCATTATTGTAGCTCCCTTGGTATTATTGTAACGTTATCTTCTTCATCTACTTGCATCAGAAATATATCTCGTGCCTTTGTGTATCCGTGTTCTATAATTGTTTGTTTTATCCAAACTTTATCCTTTTTTAATTTTTTTACATTTTCCCAAGTTATATCACCATCAGAAATTACAGAGAGCGGCAAAGCTTCTTTTTGGTATTTTACTTTAAGTTCTTGTCGTGTTGGCTTCTCAAACTCAGGAAAGGGGATTACTGTCAACTTTCCGCTTGTTTCCAAAATTGCATAACGCACTTTATCTATTTCCGGATAGTCCTTGAGGCGCAATTCTTCGAGCAATTCGTCTAGAGTAAGCCTTATTCTGCGCATTTCTTTTTGGTTTATAACACCGTTATTTATAAGAATACTGTTTTCTCCAATTATAAGCCTTCTACACCAATTGCACTTTAAAGTTAACGTAGACATAATTATCTCTATTGCCAGAAGTGTCAGAATTGGCACAATTCCGGCTATTAACGGTATACCTGAGTCTTGCATCGGTATAGCAGCAAGCTCAGAAATAAGTATTGTTACAACGAATTCAGAGGGGGATAGCTCTCCAACTTGACGTTTGCCCATAATTCTAAGTGCCACTATAGTTATGAAATATAGAATTATTGTTCGCACAAAAGAAATCGTCATAAAAATACTCCTTGCTTTTTGTTTTTGAGTATGCTATACTATATCTCGGTTATCCGGGTGTGGCGCAGCTTGGTAGCGCGCTTGAATGGGGTTCAAGAGGCCGCAGGTTCAACTCCTGTCACTCGGACCAAGTCGAAGCAAAACTTGCTTCGACTTTTTATTTAAAAAAACGGTGGACTAATTCATAGTTTCTGCCGTTTTTATTATTTTATTCAACCCATTTTCGAACGCCTTCAATGTGTAAAAAACGCGCCTGATAGTAATCGTATGTGCTGAGACGGCGAAGAAATGCATCGTCCGAATGTGTTGCGATATAGATTGAACGTGGTGATGGAATACCTCTTGTTGCAACCACAATTAAACTATGATAAAATCTTCCGTTTTCGTCTCCAAGTTGAATTACATCTCCGATTTCTATTTCTTGTGCATCAACCTCGCGTGCATATGGACCAGCGGATTTATTGGATAATAAGAAATTTGACAAAAACTGAACTCCAGTCCATGCAGGGGCTCTGTTATCTGGGGAAATATAGTACCAGCCGAGATCACGAGTATAATTCATAACCTTTGCACCTGCATAAATGCATTGCGATACGAAATTTGTGCAATCACCGCCAAGATTTGAGAAATCATAATATTCAGGGTTTCTGCGATACGCCCATCTTGCGGCGTATTCTAGTGTTTCATATCGATTATACGGAACATTTATAAGCATAAAAAACCTCCCGACACATTATATGCATCGGGAGTAAGTTTTGTATTTTATAAGTCAAGCTTTAAATCGTTTTCGCGAATCCAGCCAATCTTTCTAAGTAGTGCACCTATAATTGGCGTTATAATCGCCGGAAGAACAATTGATATAAGAACTAATCCAATCCAGTCAAAGGCGGTTACAGAGGCTTTTAAACCGTTTGCAATGTCGCTCATCCAGCCACTATATACTCCAATAGGACCAACAAGACCACAGGTGCCCATGCCTGAAGATACTGCCGCACCATTCATCTCAAGCTTGAACAGGCAAGTGGAAAGGGGTCCGGTTATAGCCGATGTAACGATTGCCGGAATCCAGATTCGCGGATTTTTGACAATGTTTCCCATTTGAAGCATACTTGTTCCGATACCTTGAGATACAAGGCCTCCCCATCGATTTTCTTTAAAACTTAAGAATGCAAATCCGACCATATTTGCACAGCATCCTGCGAGCGCTGCACCGCCTGCAAGACCAGTAAGTCCGAGTGCTGCGCAAATCGCAGCTGAGCTTATTGGTAAAGTGAGGGCTATACCGACGATTACCGATACTAAAATACCCATTATAAACGGCTGTTGTTCGGTTGCCCACATTATTGCCTGACCGACAGCGGATGCCGCCGCACCAAGATACGGAGCGAACCAAATTGACAACAAAACACCGACTATAATTGTTACAGCAGGAGTTATGATTATATCAACTTTGGTTTCTTTACTAACGAGCTTGCCAAATTCCGCAGCAATTACTACGATAAAATATACAGCAAGAGGGCCGCCAGCACCGCCTAAAATATTAGCAGCTGCACCGACTGTTACAAGCGAGAAAAGAACGAGCGGAGGGCAGGCGAGACTGTATCCTATAGCAACTGCCATAGCGGCACCTTGAACTTCGGGGTGATTTATTGTGTCCGCTGCATATGTACCGATTTGTGTAAGGATATCAATACCAAATTGCTGGCCTATTGTTTTCAAAATTGTTCCTATCAGAAGTGAAGCAAAAAGACCTTGTGCCATAGCTGCAAGTGCATCAATAAAATAACGTTTTGCACTGAACACAATATTCTTTTTGTTTAAAAATTGTGATATGTTCATCATAACTTTTACCTCCGTTTTTTTGTTGATTATACTATAGCACTTTATTTTTGTTAAAACAAGATGATATTTTACAAATATTTTAGAATTAACAATAGCATATTTATGCAAAGTATGCTATACTTAAGGTAACTCTATTAATGTAAAGGACTGAGAAGTTTGAAAATAGAATGGAACAAAAAATATACCACAATTTCTGTATATGCTTTGATTGTTGCTTCAATAGGCATGCTTATTTATTTTTTCTTTGCAAATTTTGGGTATTTTTGCAACTTAACGAAAGTTTTTTTTAGGATTTTAACTCCTTTTATAATAGGTCTGGTTTTTGCTTATATTTTCAATCCTATTATGGCTTATATTGAAAATGTGATTCTTCCATTTATGACACGTAGCAAGCTTACGCGACGTACATATAGAAATATAAGTATTTTCCTCACTCTTATATTAGGTATTGCTGTTATTTCTGTTTTGTTTTCGTTCATTATTCCTGAGCTTTTTAAAAGTGTTAATAACTTGATATCACAAATTACATCGTATATCCCTAACTTAGAACACATTCTTGATAGCGTTTTAGATAAACTTCATATTAGCAATTCATTTGATCCATTAATTGCTAATATCTCAAACTCAATTGAACAGTTTTTTAGTCAAACATTTAATTTCATTTCAAAATCATTAAATGGAATTATTAATGCAACTATTAACATTACTTCTGCTATTATCAGTATCTTCGTAGGGATAATTATTGCTGTTTATTTATGGAGCTCAAAAGAAACGTTTTTTGCTCAGGCCAAAAAAGTCAGCTATGCTTTTTTACCAAATTCTTTTGTCGACAAGACCATTGCATTGCTTCTTGATTCTAATAAGATTTTTGGTAAATTCATTTCAGGTAAAATCATTGACTCTGCAATTATTGGTGTGCTTTGTTATATTGGTATGTTGATTTTAGATATTCCGTTTACACTCCTTATAAGTGTAATTGTTGGTGTTACCAACATCATTCCGTATTTTGGTCCTTTTATTGGGGCTATTCCGTCGATTGTATTACTTCTTATGTTGGATCCGATTAAGGCTTTGTGCTTTGCTGTTTTTATACTTGTGCTACAACAAATTGACGGAAATATTATCGGACCTAAAATTTTAGGGGAATCTACCGGACTTTCCGGTTTTTGGGTTATTTTCTCTGTAACTGTTTTTGGTGGACTTTTTGGATTTGCCGGTATGCTTATGGGAGTGCCGCTGTTTGCTGTTATCTACACTGCTATTAAGCGCTCGGTAAACATCAGGTTATCTGCAAAAAATATGCCGCAAAATACAGTCGCATATGCATCTGAATCTAATCCGATAATTAAAAAGGGGGAACGCATAACAAAAGTATCTTCTTTAAAAGATAAATCGGAGGATAAAAATGTATAAAATTATATGTGTTTTTTTATCTTTTTGTTTGCTATTTTCATCTATTGCGCAAGCAAATGAGTCAGTAGCTCTCTTTGAAGATAATAAAATAAATTATTTGAAATTTATAACCGGTTATAGCGATAATACATTTCGACCCAACAACCCAATAACACGTGCAGAATCTGCTAAGATGTTATCTTTTGTCTTGGATCTTGATACTAAATCAGAAAATACGGTTGTTTTTTCTGATTTAAATAACGATTTTTGGGCATATGATGCCATAATTTCACTTTCAGATATGGGTGTGTTTTCTGGGTTTGGTGATGGAACATTCAGACCTGAAAAGCGCATGACAAGAGCGGAGTTTGTAAGTGCTATCGCACGTATTTTAAAGCTGAAAGGGAAGGGCAGTGCTCCGTTTAACGACACCAAAGACCACTGGGCAGGCGAGTCGATATCTGCATTATACTATAAAAAAGTAATCGGAGGTTATCCGGATAAGACTTTTAGACCGGATTCGTTTATAACCAGAGCTGAAGCTGTTGTGCTTATTAATAAAATAACTGAGAATTATATTGATAAGAATGTTACAAAAAAAATATTTACAGATTTATCGGAATTTCATTGGGCGTATTATGATATAATGTCTGCAGCGTCAACAGCTGCTCTTGAAAGTACATTTCCGCATATAGATGTTAATTTTAATGATATTGAGTACATTGAGCTTTCGCCAAAAGAACTTAAAAGCGAGCTTGATTGTCTTTTGGAAGAGTTCAAAACTGCGCACACAGCGCGTCAAGGTGAAATTTTTAATCAAATTTCAACAATTGAGTCTGATGTTGCTCTGGCAGTTTCTATGTCCGGAATCAATTCCAAGCGTGATGTTACAAGCGAAAAAGACCAAAATAATACGAGTAATGCGTATTATTGCGGAAACTTAGTTAAAGAAGCGAAAAAAACACGTTATTATCTACTTGCTGAAGTTGAAAATAAAAAAGAATTTGAATCAGTTATTGGTATGAAAATCGAAGATGTTCCTTTACCGGAGGCTACTTTACCTGAACGTCTTGTGGCGCTCTATACCGAAGAGCAAACATATAAAAACGAATTTAATGAGTTTATGTATGGAAATTCAATCACTTTTAACGGTCAAAAATACTCACTCGCTCAAGCTGAAGTGTCAAACAATCCTAAACTGGTTAAAGTAGCTCTTGATTATTATGTTGATAATGAAGAAGTTTATGGCGAGATTTTCTCAAAACTTATTGATGTACGCAACCGTATCGCACATCACTTTGGTTACAGATATTATACTGATGTTGGTTATTTAATGTCAGGCAAAACTTTCACTATTAAGAATGTTGAACCAATCAGAAATGATGTCAAGGCGTATATTGCACCACTGTTTTATAATCTAAACATTGCACGGCAAGGTGTTAACAACGGATATCATAATACTAAAGCTTTTACACCTGAAAATAAGACTACATATATTGAAGAAGCAAAAAAATATATCAGAGAAATGTCTCCTCAAACGCGCGAAGCTCTTCATTATTTAATTGAATCTGAAGTTATTGATACCGAAGTTCGCCAAAACAAAGCGCAAGTTTCAATGACATCGTATATAGATAAGTACGAAACGCCCTTTTTATTTATAAATCAAACCGGAAGTTTTAATGACTTTCAGGATTTCGCGCATGAATTCGGTCACGCTTTTCACGCTTACAGAATAGGAAAAAAAGGTATTTCTTCATCAAATGATATTTGTGAAATTGCATCTTATGGCATGGAAATGCTTGTTATGCACAAATACGAAAGTTTCTTTGATGATAACTATAAAGATGTTGTTTTATCCGATTTCTATGAAAAATTAGCTCTTATTTTAACAACTACATTTATGGATGAGTTTCAAACGATAGTCTATAGCGATCCTCATTTAACTATTAAAGAAAGAAATGCCATATATGCAGAATTGCGCAGAGAATATTTTATTGGAAGTGTTTATTCACACGAAGCATATGAACGTGGAATTTGCTGGACTAATCCTACACATTTTTTCACAGCACCATATTATTCAATAGATTATACTTTGGCACTAACTTTGGCGTTCCAACTTTGGGAAATTGGAAACGAAGAAGGCTTTGACAAAGAATTTGAAAAATATATGGATATTATAGAAACCCCGTTTATGAAATTTAATATTTCATATGTTGCAGTTGGTGCAGGTTTAAAAAGTCCGTTTAAAAAAGGTGTTATAAAAGAACTTGCTGAAAAATTAGATGAGTTTTTTAAAATTAATTAAATAATGAGCGGCATCAACAAAACGATGCCGCTCATTTTATTTGTTGCTCTAATAATTTTCCCCACCCTAAATTCATTAAAATTTTGATTTTGCTTAATTAGGTGTTGTCTTAAATAAGCGGCCGCTTCTCAGGCGCCCACCCTCCTCTGAGTGAGTCTCAATTAGTTCAAAAAGCACGTGAATAAAAACAATTCAAGTGCTTTTTGAACTTTATCCAAATAATAACTTTGCTGTATTTTCAAGTTCTTTTCTTTCTTCACTGTCATCATAAGAAGCTTCGCGGTCATGAATACCTTTTATAATGTCTATACTAAAAAATCCGTCTTTATTACAATAGAACAAAACTTTTTTAGCCCCTCTTATTTCAAATCGTGCTTCAGCACTACCTTCCGGATATAATTTCACAATTTGCACTTTGTCTTCAGATAGTGCTGCAATGAATGAAATATAATGTTTTTTAGTCATTTCATGGTCTATTTGAATGTAATAATCATCTTCTACTTTTTCAATAAAAATCATATGATTTTCATCTGTTTCTTCTGCTTTAAGTGGCGCCAGCATATATCCATGACAGTTTATCGCTGATTCTCCCATGCAATGTATTACATTTCCACACATTGGGCAAACATAGAATTTTGAACGCATCATATTCGCAGAAATATTTATATTGTCAATTTTAGTACCGGACATTAGTTCTGTAACGGAAATATTAAACGCTTTTGCAATAGGTTCCAAAAGAGATACATCCGGAAAACCCTTCCCTGTTTCCCATTTTGAAACGGTTTTATCCGAAACAGATAATTTCCCTGCAAGTTCTACTTGAGTCATATTACTTTTTTTGCGCAATTCTTTTATAAGAGCACCAGTAAGACACTGTTCCATTCATTATCCCTCCCGACTAATATAATACATCAAAGCATATTTTATTGCCACCTACTTATGGTAGAATTAAAAACACCTGAGAAAAATAACATTCTCAGGTGTTTATTAAACTTATTTATTTTTAATGTAATCGTCGATGGCATCTGCAGCACCTTTGCCAGCACCCATTGCCAAGATAACAGTTGCTGCACCTGTTACGGCGTCACCACCTGCAAACACACCTTCTTTTGAAGTTTTACCGGTCAGTTCGCTCTCAACAACAATACAGCCTCTTTTGTTAGTTTCAAGACCTGGTGTTGTTGTTCTGATAAGAGGATTTGGTGAAGTGCCGATTGCAACAATGATACAATCAAGGTCGATATTAAACTCGCTACCCGCGATCTCAACAGGACGACGACGACCTGATTCATCAGGTTCGCCAAGCTCCATTTGAATACACTTCATACCGGTTACCCAACCATCATCATTGCCTAAAACTTCAAGAGGAGCAGTGAGGAGTTTAAAGATAATACCCTCCTCTTTTGCGTGGTGAACTTCTTCAAGACGAGCCGGAAGCTCTGCTTCACTTCTGCGATATACGATATAAACATTTTCAGCGCCCATGCGCTTTGCACTTCTTGCAGCATCCATAGCAACGTTTCCGCCACCGACAACTGCAACGTTTTTATACTTACGAAGCGGTGTGTCAAACTTTTCGTCATACGCTTTCATAAGATTTATACGTGTTAAGTATTCATTAGCTGAATATACACCGTTTAAATTTTCGCCCGGGATATGCATAAATGACGGAAGACCCGCACCTGAGCCAACAAAAACAGCTTCGAAGCCATCATCAAACAAGTCATCAACTTTTGCGGTACGACCGACAACAAAGTTTGTTTCGATTTTAACTCCCAGTTCTTTTAATGACTCAATTTCTTTTGCAACAATACTCTTAGGAAGACGGAATTCCGGAATACCATAAACTAAAACACCACCCGGGGTGTGAAATGCTTCAAAAACAGTTACTTCATAACCGCGGCGAGCTAAGTCACCTGCGCAGGTTAATCCGGCAGGACCAGCACCTACGATTGCAACCTTATGACCATTGCTCTTAGGGGTTTCTGCTTTAGCAGTGCTGTTCTTCATTGCCCAGTCTGCAACAAAGCGCTCAAGACGACCGATTGCAACCGGCTCATGCTTAATTCCGCGAACACATTTACTTTCGCACTGTGATTCCTGTGGGCAAACACGACCACAAACTGCAGGTAATGCATTTGTTGATTTTAAAATATCATAAGCAGCCTGGAAATCACCCTTCTGAATTTCAGCAATAAATTCAGGAATCGGAACACCTACAGGACATCCTGAAACACAAGGTCTGTGTTTACATCCAAGACAACGGTTTGCCTCTTCTATCGCCTGCTCCTCAGTATAGCCGAGTGATACTTCTGCAAAATTTTTATTTCTTACATTAGGCTCTTGTTCCGGCATCGGAACGCGAGTTGGTGACATATTAGCCATTTTACTTCACCATACCTTTCATTCTGCATTCATGCTCTTCAAGTTTAGCACGCTCCTCGGGCTTATACATTCCACCACGGCGCATTGCTTCGTCAAAATCAACTAGGTGACCATCGAAATCCGGACCGTCAACGCAAGCGAACTTAGTCTCTCCGCCAACTGTTAAACGGCATCCTCCGCACATACCGGTTCCATCAATCATAATTGAGTTCATACTGACAAGTGTCTTAACATTGAATGGCTTGGTTGTGAGAGAAACAAACTTCATCATTACAAGCGGGCCAATAGCGATAACTGCATCGTATTCAACTCCGTTTTCAAGCTGTGTTTTTAAAACATCAGTAACAAGACCCTTATTTCCATTTGAACCATCATCTGTAACGATATAAAGATTATCGGACACAGCTCTCATTTCGTCCTCTAAGAATATAAGATCTTTACTTCGGAACCCTGCGATGATATCAACTTTTGCACCACGGTTGTGTAAATATTTAGCCTGTGGATATGCAATTGCACAACCAAGACCACCACCGATAACGCAAACGTGATTTAGTTCATCAAGATGAGACGGATTGCCGAGCGGACCGACAAAGTCTAAAATGCAGTCGCCTTCTTCCAATTCACCGAGCATACGAGTTGTCTTGCCGACTTCCTGGAAAATAATAGTAATTGTGCCTGCTTCTCGGTCATAATCTGCAATCGTAAGCGGAATACGCTCACCTGTTTCGGTAACACGAAGCATAATAAACTGACCTGGAAGTGCATAACGCGCTACATTGGGAGCTTCAACCTCTAAAAGCTTTACCTGCGGATTAAAAACCTTCTTAGTTTTAATCTTGAACATGAAAAATAACACCTCAATTTTCTTGCTTATAGCTCTGTATTTCATTGATTGTTATAATTTTATCAAATTTCATGATATAATGCAATAGACATATGCAAAAAAATTTTGTTACATTATACCATATTTTTTGTTAAAATATATTTCTTTTCATATGTGATTGTTATTGCATTTTGATTTTTATAGTGATATACTTATAATTAAGATATTATGTTCTAAAAACATATGAAAATTAAGGAGGCAATTCCAATGAATGATGTTTTAAAGCAAATTGGCGCATATGGCGTAGTGCCGGTCGTCAAAATTGATGATGCAAAGGATGCTGTTCCGCTTGCAAAAGCTCTTGTTGACGGCGGTCTTCCGGTTGCTGAGGTTACTTTCCGTACCGATGCTGCTGAAGAGGCTATCAGCGCTATGGCAAAAGCTTATCCGAACATGCTCCTCGGCGCAGGTACAGTTCTCACTACCGAGCAGGTAGATCGTGCAGTTGCAGCTGGCGCTGCATTTATCGTTTCTCCGGGTCTTAATCCGAAGATTGTTAAGTACTGTGTTGAGAAGAACATTCCGATTACTCCGGGTTGCAGCAATCCGTCTGACATTGAAGCTGCAATTGAGCTTGGCCTTGATGTAGTTAAGTTCTTCCCTGCTGAAGCTTGTGGTGGTCTCGCAGCTATCAAGGCTATGAGCGCTCCGTATGGCGGCATCAAATTTATGCCGACCGGTGGTATCAGCGAAAAGAATATCGACTCTTACCTTGAATTTGGCAAAATCCTTGCTTGTGGCGGTAGCTGGATGGTTAAGGATTCTCTTATCAAGAATGGTCAGTTTGATGAAATCACCCGTTTAACACGCGAAGCAGTTAACAAAGTTTTAGGTTTTGAACTTGGTCACATCGGCATAAATTGCGCTTGCGAAAACTGTGCAGCAGATGTTGCTAACAAGTTTGCAGGCATCTTCGGTTTCGGCGTAAAGAATGGCAACAGCTCTATCTTTGCAGGCAGTGGAATTGAAGTTAATAAATCAATGGGTCTTGGCACAAATGGTCACATCGCTATCAAGACAAAAAATATCACTCGTGCAATTGCATATCTTGAGAGAATGGGCGTTGCTCTCAATGCAGATTCAAAGAAGTTTGATGCAAATGGTAATATGGTAGCAATTTACTTAGCTGATGAGTTCGGCGGTTTCGCTGTGCATCTCGTTCAGGCAAAGTAATTTAATTTAAAATAAAGGAGAATAATTATGAGCAAGCAGAAAGTTGTTACATTTGGCGAAATTATGTTACGCTTAAAATCACCGGGCAATGAGCGTTTCTTCCAGTCACCTTCTTTAGAAGCTACTTTCGGTGGTGGCGAGGCTAACGTTGCAGTTTCTATCGCAAACTACGGTATGGACGCATCTTTTGTTACCTTCGTTCCGGACAATGATATCGGTACCGCTTGTATCGGTGAAGTTCGCCGTTTCGGCGTTGACACTACTTATATGTTACGTGGCAAAGGCCGTATGGGTATCTACTTCCTTGAGACAGGTTCTAACCAGAGACCGAGTAAGGTAATCTATGACCGTGCTGATTCTTCAATTGCTCTTGCAGCTCCGGGCTCAATCAATTGGAAAGAAGTTTTTGACGGTGCTACATGGTTCCATATTTCAGGTATTACTCCGGCTATCAGCCAGTCAGCTGCAGATCTTTCTTTTGAGGCTTGCAAGGCTGCTAAGGAGCTTGGCGTTACCGTTTCTTGTGACTTGAACTTCAGAAAGAAGCTTTGGAAGTACGGCAAGACTGCTCCGGAAGTTATGTGTGAGCTCACAAAGTATGTTGACGTAGCTATCGCAAATGAGGAAGACTGCCAAAAGTCACTTGGTATCAAGGTTGATTCAAATGTTGAGGGTGGCGAGCTCAATACCGATACATACAAGAAACTTGCTGAGAAAGTACTTGCTGATTACCCTAATCTCAAGGCAATTGCAATCACTCTTCGTGAGAGCAAGAGCGCTGATACAAACGGCTGGAGTGCATGTTTGCATGACCGTGAGAAGTTCTACCACAGCAAGTCATATATGATCACTGACATTGTTGATCGCGTTGGTGGTGGTGACTCCTTCTCAGGTGGTCTTATCTATGGTCTCTTAAATTACGAGAACCACGAGGACAGCTTGAACTTTGCTGTTGCAGCTTCTTGCCTCAAGCACACAATTATGGGTGACTTTAACCGCGTATCTGTTAGCGAGGTCGAAGCACTTATGGGTGGCGACGGTTCAGGTCGCGTTCAGAGATAAGTTTTTAAAAGTTAAAACAACCTTTTGCTTTTGCAAAAGGTTGTTTTTTTATTCTCTTAATGTTTCGATAGGCGGTTTTCTGGCAGCTCTATATGCCGGTACAAGTGCAAAAATTCCGCCACACATTATTGCTATTATTTGAAACATAAAAAGATTTAACGGTTTTACAATAAAAGGCAAATTGAAAAAATAAGATATCAATTTCATTAAAGTAAGGCCAATAAAAATTCCTAACACTCCGCCAACTGCCGCTGTTATGCACGACTCACACACAAACCAAAGCGTAATATCTCGGCATTCAGCACCCGTTGCCATCATTATACCTATTTCTCTGCGTCTCTCAAATGTTGCAGCGACCGTTGTGCTCACAATGTCAAGTCCTGCAACGATTAACGAAATAGCTGCAATAGCAGAAATCACTAGTGCAATAAAGTTCGCTAGTTTTTTTACACTTTGGGAATGTTCACTCATATTTTCAAATCCAAATGTATTTTTGTTTACACGCTTTATTCTAGACAAAGCTTCAACACACTTTTTTCCTGTTTCTTTGTTTGTTTCATCGTTAAATCCACGTATGGCTATTTGGTTTATATTATTGTTTCCGCGCATATCTATAAGTGTTGTGTATGGAATATAAACGAATTCCGGTATTGCGCCACCAATGAGTTTGTTTACTCCATCTTTTTGTGATGAAATAACCCCTATTATTTCGAATCTCTCAGCAGAACTTGCAATATTCAATATGATTTCTTTACCTACTATATTTTCGCGCACATAAATTTTTTTTGCAAATTCATTATCAATTATTGCAACTTTCTTTTTTTGCTTTATATCTGAAGCTGTAAATTTTCTGCCATGTAGCACTTGAAACGCTATTACCTCTTCTATGTTTTTATCCACGCCCCACAAGAGCGAATTCCCGCGTGTACCTTTTATTTGATATGCGCCATATTCAATAAGAAACGGTTGAACGTTTTTTACACTATCAATATTTTTTGAAATATAACTTATATCATCTAAGTTAAGTGTTACATTGCGGTTGTTTGAGTAAACAGTAATTCCTGATATGCCCATTTTTTCAATTTCTGCTTCAACAATTTCTGTGGCACTGTATCCGAGCGAAGATATTAAAACCACACTTGCAATTCCTATGCAAACAGAAATTGCAGTAAGTAGTTTCCTTTTGCGAGTACGCCAAACATTTTTCATTGCAAAAAAGAAAATATCTTTAAAATGCATTTTAGTCTACCTCTGCTTTTACCAAAGCATTGTCGATTAATTCAGAGTTCGGGTTTGAAACAATTTTATCCTTTTTGCTAATACCCTCTTTTATTTCAACAACTGTTTCAAGTTCAAAACCTGTTTTGATTGCTGTTTTGCGTATACTATCACCTTTTAAAACAAAAACGTATTCGGTATTTCCCTCTTGGATTATGCAGTTATATGGAAGGCTGAGCGCATTCTCATGCACTTCTGTAAGTATTTTTGTATTAACGGTGTATCCAGGTTTTAAATCTGTGTTTTTTGATGTGATTTCAAGTAAAACATCAACAGTTGTCTCCCCTGCTCCCGTTAAGCTTGTTTTTTGCTTTGCTACAGGACTGATTTCGTACACAACCGCATTGTATTTTTTCCCTTTGAAAGCTTCGCCTGTAATTTCTGCTTCTTGTCCTATTTTAACTTCTTTAATATATAATTCAGATACGGGCACGCGAACTAATAATTTGTCAAAATTGGATACGGTAGCAATCGGAAGCATACCCATTGCTATCGCACCTTCCTTTATGTCAAGCTGTGTAATTATACCGCTACTCGGAGAGGTAATGTTAGGCGATGATTTTACGGTTGGTGTAAGCGTTTTTGGAATGTAAAAATTTTTAATGTCGTTTATACTATTTATTTCGGGTAAAATGTTCGAAATTTTTTCTATGTTGACAGGTTCATTAATATCGCTTGTGCAAAAAAGAATTTCACCCTTGCTCACCTTGTCTCCTAACGAAACATTAATTTTTTCGATTTTTGCGGATTGTTCTAATCTTATGCTGCTTTTTTCACCCTCTTCAACATTTCCTTTTACAATTATACTGTTATAAAGTGTGCTTTGTTTTGGTGTGATAATTTTAACTGTTGGCCTTGTTCTGTATTCATAAAGCGGAGAATTATACCACATAATTACTAATATCCCCAGCGTAAGCAAAATAGATAAAACTTTAAGCTTCATATAACGACGCACTCCTGATTTGTATATTTAAAATCTTATTGGGTAATATAAAATAAGGTGATTTTTATGAGTCTTATACAGTGCACAAGTAATTGCATATATCAAAAAGACGGAATTTGCCTTCTTGACAACGCGGTTTCGTATGGCGTACCGAACGATTGCGGCTGTATTCATTATGTCCCGAAGAGTGGGCAGCAATACTATGATACTAATAAAAAATGACTAGCTTTTCGTTTTTAATTTAATGAGCTTTGCATAGTTATATATTGGAGGTGATGTATATGGCTTATTCCGACCGCGAGCTTTTAGCACGGTTAATACAATGTGAAGCAGGCGGCGAAGGAGATAATGGCATGCGTGCGGTTGCAAGTGTTATAATGAACCGCGTCAATGCACCAAGTGGAGAATATGCTCGCGTCGGTCAAGGAAGTATAAGAAATATTATTTTTCAAGAAGGGCAATTTGTGTGTGCATCTACAACTGAAAATGGTCGCCCCAATCCACAAAATATTTATAATATGGAGCCGGAACAAATACATTACGATATCGCTGATTGGGCAATCGCAGGAAATAGACTTTCCCCTTTAGGTGAAGCTTTGTGGTTTTTTAATCCTTTTTCACCAAATTGTCGCCAAAATTTTCCGAATGAAAATGGGTATTTTATCACACGTATTGGAAAGCATTGTTTTTACAATCCTTCGGATTCTTATTATCTTACATAAAAAGTGAGGTCATTTTATGGATAGCATCCAGAATAGACAGATAAATTTGCAACCGGATTATAATTCGGATCCTCAAACAGCTGATGAAGTATACCGTTCATCGCTAAATGCAACATTAAAAAATAATATCGGACAGTATGTTGTTTGTGAATTTTTAATCGGCACAAGTACAACTGTGTTAAAAGACGGAATTATATATTCTGTAGGCAATAATTTTTTAACACTTTATCAGGAGGAGGAAGATAGATATGTAGTCTGCGATATTTATGCAGTTAAGTTTATTACATTCTTTAATTCTCGAACCCGACCGCGCAATGTGCGCATACCGAGAAATATATAAAACAAAAAAGCACTCCAAAGAGTGCTTTTTTCTATCTATGCGCTGTAACGCTTATGAGCTTAACATCCTTAGCTATTTCTGTTTTTGAAATATTATACGGTTCAGAATAGTCAGTTGATAAATACTTCTTGTTATCATCTGCAAAGGTTGTAACGAAATCGCCACCACCATTTTCTATCTGCTTTATAATGCATCCTATAAGATTTGCGCCACTTGATATTCCGACGCCGATTCCTAACTGCTCAGAAAGCATACGCGCCATAACAATTGCATCTTCATCATCGACAGAAACAACACTGTTAAACTCTGATAAATTAAGAATATCAGGAATAAATTCGTCAGAAATACCTTGAATTCTATGCTTTCCGACTTTGTAGCCGGTAGATAATGTCGGAGAATTACGCGGTTCAAGCGGATAAGCTTTAAGATTAGAGTATTCATCTTTAAGTCTTCTTGCAAGACCCATTATTGTTCCGCCTGTGCCAACGCCTGCAACAAGTCCTTCGGGAGTTACTCCGATAGCGGATAATTGATTAACAATTTCCTCACCGGTGAAATACATATGCGTATCTGTGTTATCTTGGTTTGTGAATTGACGAGGTAAAAACACATTACCATTTTTATAAAGATCTTCACACATAGCAATTGAACCTAAAAATCCTCCTTGCTCGCGTGAAACAAGAACAACTTCAGCGCCATAAGATTGCATAAGATTTATTCTTTCTCTGCTCATCCAATCAGGCATATAAATACGCACGTTATGGCCTAAAATTCGACCCATTGCAGAAAAAGCAATGCCCGTATTACCACTTGTTGCTTCGGCGATTAAATCGCCTTTTTTTAATTCACCTGACTCAATTGCTTTTTTAAGAATATAATAAGCAACACGGTCCTTAATGCTACCGGTCAAATTATAATATTCAGCCTTTGCAAAAGTTCTAAGCTTTTTGCCTTTATATTCATATTTAATTTCCAAAAGCGGAGTATTTCCTATTAGAGGTTTGATTCTACCCCATACATCAATTGACATAACATAACCTCAAAAAATAAAAATTAACACTAACAAACAGTATACAACAAAATTTGATAAAAGTCGAGTATTATTTCGGTAAAACTAAAAATCCGTTTGGCACAGCTCTTCCCTTTTCTTTATTAGCGGCAGATGGTTTTGATATTTCTCTGCCGTTGTAGTACATAATACTTGACGAACCTCCATCTAAATTACACGCTTGAACAGCACCGTAGCTCTCCATTATATTTGCACACTCGCCTAAAGTAGCGCCGATAGAATACCCGGGGGCTCTGCCATCAACAATAAGAAGTAAAATTTCTCCTTTTGCAGTTTGTCCTATAACGGTTCGAGGTTGAATTCCCCAACCAGCTGATCCACTGACTAATTTTTCACCGTTTATAATCAAGGCCGGTTTAAATTCAACAGCGTCTCTGAACGAAGATAACGTATCAAATTTACCAATGTTAAGGCGATTGTGGTAATCAAGTGCTATAACTCTGTTACCTTCATTTATCATCTTTTGATGCATTTTACCGTCGGAAATAACAAGGCCATAGGCTTTTCCACCGTTTCCCATACCGTTAGGGTCAACGAAACCACTGGCATTAACACCTAAAATCGCACCGTTGCTTTTAACAAGGCGTTCCATGCTGGAACCGTATGAACCGAAGTTTTCAGCCAGTCCCAATTTAACTTGAGCAGGGTTTTTAACTATTGCCATACGGGCAACAAAGTTATCCTCTTTGATTTTTATAATCAAAATCCCCTGTTCTTCGTCTATTGCCAAAACTTGGTCACCATTTTTGGTTTTGATACTTGTTCCATCTTCATCAAGACCTGCTTTATCAATAAAAACTCGCTTGTTTTTATTATATGCATCATTTTCTTTTACGTACTTGTCAAAACTCTTTTCTTCAATTTCATGGAACACTCGATGGAAATAATTCTTATTGCTTTCCCAAGCACGCTGAGACGCAAAACCAACACTGTTATCCCAATCGGATACAAGTCCTGCCTGTGCTTCATCAAGCAGATATCTGTCTCTCATAACCGCGTCAATAACATTACCTGGAATAAACGCGGTTGCAAGCCATTGATAGCGCATTGTGCTCATAGCGGTTTCTATATAAATTGTTCTCCACTTGGCGATGAATGGAACGCTGGAATAGATTAAAATTGAATAAATACTGATAAGTGCAACAAACCAAAGAACAATCTTTTTCCAAAGATCCTTTTTATTTTTTTTACTTTTCCTTGAGCCACTTACAAGCTTAATTTTTCCTGAGGACTTTTTGGGAGCTTGTTTTTTTTCAGTATCTTTTGACCAAACAGAATCCCAGTCAACAAAATCTATATCATCGTCGTAACGATTATTCATTAGGCATCACTCCAAGCTATATAATAACACAAAAAACACGTTTAATCAATACAAAAGACGCTGAATTTATTCAGCGTCTTCTTCAATTGGAGCTTCCGGCTTTTCTTGTGCATCCAACATATATTTTTTAATAACCGGATATGTTGCATAGCTTGTCAAAAATCCGCAGAAAGAAAAGAGAATTGTTACGGTTAAGAAAATATCTAAATACGGAGTTGCAGTAAATGCAAAAACAACACCTATTGAAACTGCAGCAACAAGAAGATTTCTGAAAAATCCCAAAACAGCAAATATATATGCGTTTTTGAATATTGCTTTTACAGGTAAATAAAATGTTACCGCAAGAGTGTACAGATAATTGCGCATAAACATATAGAAAATTGTAATGATTACGGCGATAAAACGCATAAATGAGTAAAAATAATACGTAACTCCTTCTGCTGCGCCCATATTCATAGTTATGTATAGTGCAAAAGAGATAAAAACAAAAATATCAACTATACCAAAAAGCAAGCCTTGCTTAAAGTTTTCTTTTGCGCGTGTGAAGAGTTCGCTATACCAAACATGTCTTTCAGTTGATAAATTTCTCATTGCATATGCAAAACCGCAAGTAACAGGACCGTATATAAGTGCTGAAATCGCAAGCAAGATGTACGAAACAGTTGGTGGAAGTGCGATTGCTATTCGCATAATCAAATTAACAAAAACCGTTTGTGAAACAACTTCCGGCGAAATATCGAATGCAACAACCGTGCCCGTTACAATTAAACAAATTAACGGTAATATGCAAATTAAATATAAAATATTAAAAAAACAAAGACGAGATATTTTCCTTATAAAAAGTTCGAAAAAAGTAAAAACCGCATTTTTCTTTCTTTCATTACGCGATACACCCTTTCCCGGGCGCAAAAATCTTGACTGACTTTTCTTTGCCATTCTTTTTATCCTCCTTATTGTGCTCGCGGGTGAAATTTATTATATGTATTTTTTAAATTCTGCTGAAGCAGCATAGCATAAACCTGTGTAGAAGAAATGTCAGAGTGTCCGAGCATTTCTTGAATTGAACGCAGATCAGCTCCGTTTTGCAAAAGATGCGCGGCAAACGAGTGCCGCAATGTATGTGGCGTGATTTCTTTTTTAATTCCGGCACTTTCCTGATATGCCTTAATGATTTTCCAAAAGCCTTGACGTGTCATTCTCTCGCCGGATAAATTAACAAATAACGCCGGATCTGTGAGTTTAACCAAGAGTATGTTTCTTGCATGTTCTATATAGTTTTTAACTGCGGTCACTGCTGCAGGATAAAGCGGAACAATTCTTTCTTTTTTATCTGAAACAATATGCACAAAACCAATTTCAACGTTAATGTGATTAACATTAAGCGAAATAAGCTCTGAAACCCGCATTCCGGTTGCATACAATAATTCAAGCATGGCACGGTCGCGATATCCTTTAAGGGATGCGTTGTCCGGCTGCGCTAAAAGTAAATCAACCTCTGAATTGCTGAGTATCTGAGGTAATTTCTTTTTGCTTTTTTCTGTTGTAAATCCTTTAGTTGGGTCAGACTCTATCATATCTCGTGCCATTAAATAATGAAAAAAAGAACGGAGTGAAGCAATCGTGCGAGTCTGCGTTGCCGAAGATTTACCTTCCTCCTGCAACATAGAGAGGTATGAAGCAACGGTTTCGTTTGAAATTTTAGAAAGTTTTGCGGGAGCATAGTCTAAAAATTTGCGCACATCACGCATGTAAGACGAAAGTGTGTTAATAGATGCTTTCTTTTCGTTTATTAAAAAGTTTTCATATTCGTTTAAACTAAACTTAACCACGCAAAACTCTCCTTTCTTTAAATAAATAACTTAGTGATAAACGGAGTTAGAAAAAAGTCCAAAACGGATTCTATACAAAGGATTAACGTAATAATTCCGCAAACGATAAAATATCCTTTTGGAAATATCGAACCTGTTATAACTCGTCTTTTGTTTGAAAACATATTTATCTGTCTGTATGAAGTTGATAAACAAAATGATGAGATTAAAATAATACACGGAATTAAAATAAAAGAATTTATTCCTAAATATGATAAAGCAATTGCAATACCTCGACTTCCGAAAATCTTCATAATCGTGCCTATAGAAAAACCCAGAAAAAAACCTTTGCATAAAGTGATTACAGGTATAGCTAAAACACCGATCACGCTGAAGGAAAATGCAAATATAATAATCGGATATTTAAAAGCTGACCAAAGATATGTAAAATAATTTTGTTCGTTTAGCGCTGAGGTTTTTAAACTGTTTATCGAATTTGTCAGTTCATTGGCTGTGTCAGCATTTATATATGCAGATGCAGCTGAACCAACAAGGATTCCGCAAAAAAGCAGAAAAGACAACGCGATAATAGTGACTGAATTTGAGTTTTCCGATTTGTTTATAAGCTTCATATTGCTCGTCCCCTTTCTTCATATAAATATGAAAAAAGAAGTGCAAATATTCTTATTTACCTAATTCATCTGCGCGCAATACAGTACGCTTAAAAACTTCATCAATTGTTTTTTCAAAATTAAAATCATCAAATGCAGTAAGTCCTGCAAGGGTAGTTCCACCCGGACTTGTAACTTGTGCAATGAGCTCATCAGGTGTTTTGTCTGTGTTTTTCATTAAATGAGATACTCCATGCATAGTAGATACCGCCAGGTTATATGAGTTTTCATAGCTCATTCCGCTTCTGACGCCTGAATCTACCATTGCTTTAACAAATCTAAAAAAGAACGCCGGAGCCGAGCTTGAAAGCGGGATGGTTCTGTTGATTTCATCTTCTCTTACTTCAACAATATCACCGGATGCTTTGAATATATCACAAACAATATGATAAATATCATCCGGTACACCGGCAGTGCGTGCAATAGCAGTACAACCAAATCCAACAGTTATTGGCGTGTTTGGCATAACACGTATAGCACAAAGGTCTCCAAGTGCGGTTTTAAGTCGTTCAACAGAAACGCCTGCGAGCATTGAAACCAATGCTTTACCTGAAAACATCCCTTTTAAATCTTTTGCAACGACATCAAGCATTTGCGGTTTGATTCCCAGAAAAATCAAATCGCTATTCTCGCAAACTGCGCGATTTGAATTAACCGCTGTTATTCCATCGAATTTTTTAAGATTTTCCGCATTGGGGTCGAATGCAAAAATATTATTTGTTTTTACTATTTTCGAATTAAGTGCAGCTCGTAAAATCGAACCTGCCATATTCCCAACGCCACAAAAGCCTAGTTTAAGATTTTCATACATCAGTTTTTATCTCCTTACAAAACAACTTTACATAAAACCGACAAAATAAAATATACATTATTTCACTCAATTTTTCAAGTGAAAATAAAGGAAAAATTAATTTTTGTACAAATAGACCAAAAATTTTATGTAAACAAAATTATGTAAACTAACTTAACTACATTCCCTTGTGGTCAACTTCTCTGCTCTATACAAGAGCAAAAAAGAAAGACCGTAACTTTTGTTACGGTCTCAAAATCAAATTAGTCTTTAAGCGCATCGTGTACTTTTAACATAATAGCACATTCTAAACGTTTGCGTTCAAGCTCACAACCGAGCTCGTATGGGTCAACTAAATTTCCATTCATATTTAAATTAGCTGCACTGCAACCGCCACTGCAATAGAATTTAGCCCAACATGTTTTACACTTTTCTCTTGTGCAAATATTAAGTGCCATAAACTCTTTGGAAATATCAGGGTTGAACGTTTTGTCAATTACATTACCCATCTTATATTCTTCTTTGCCAACGAATTGGTGGCATGGATAAACATCGCCTTCAGGCGTTATCGCAGCATACTCATACCCTGCTCCGCATCCGCGAATGCGTTTTATAACACAAGGACCTTGCTTTAAGTCAACCAAGAAATGAAAAAAGTTAAAATCACGACGTTCTTTCATAATTTCAGCAAGCTTTTCATATTCTTCGAAGATCCTTGAAATATCTTCATCATGCAGCGCATAAGAACAGCTTGCTTCCGCAGTAACCGGTTCGACGGACAGCTGATCAAAACCCAAATCTGCAATATGCAAAACATCCTGCACAAAGTCTAAATTATCATGAGTGAACGTTCCGCGAACATAATAGTCTAATTTTTTATCTCGAGCATCAACTAAAGCTTTAAACTTTGGAACGATATGCTCATAACTACCCGAACCGCTAACTGTTTTTCTCATATTATCATTAACTTCAGGTCTACCGTCAAGAGATAAAACAACATTAGACATTTCGCGGTTTATGTAATCTATGTTTTCTTGATTTAAAGCAAGACCATTCGTTGTTATTGTAAAGCGAAAAACTTTATTATGAATCTTAGCCTGTTCTTTTGCATATTCAACAGCTTCTTTAACGGAATCCATTGCCATAAGAGGTTCGCCGCCAAAAAAGTCAATTTCAATATTACGTCTGCTTTGTGAACGTGCAATAACATAGTCAATAGCAGCTTTTGCAACTTCCGGAGGCATAAGCTTGCGACCTGTGCCAAAGTCTCCAGTTGACGCAAAACAGTATTTACAACGCAAATTGCAATCATGTGATATATGCAAACACAGTGCCTTAAGTGGTGGGTTCTCAGGAAAAGCACGACTTACATCGATATAGTCATCATCTGCGAATAAAAGCCCGTTTTCACAAAGCTTATAAAGTTCTGCATATGCAGCTTCACATTCTTCTCTTGATGCCACCGAGCTCAATGAGCTGATAATCTCCACCGGACAGCAGCTGTTTTGCGGTTTCTCTTCCATAAGTTCAAGCACGCGGAAAGCAATGTCATCAAGCGCGTGAACAGCACCGCTATTGACGTCTATAGCAATGTTGTATCCGCCTTGTCTATATGTATGTACCATTTTTTTATCCTCACTAAAAACAATAGTAGACGGGCTGCCACATTGGCAACCCGTCTTTTTTGCAAGATTAATTATTTCTTGTTCTCGCACTTCTGATTTGCAACTGTGCAAGAAGTCTTGCAAGCAGACTGGCAAGAGGTCTGGCACTCGCCGCAACCGCCCTTGCAAGCACTCTCTTTTAATACTGCGGAATTAATTGTTTTAACATGATTCATAATCACATTCTCCTTTTGTTTATTATTTTATTTTATGGCGACGCGGACGTATAACAGCAGCAGATAAACCGCCAAACACCGCACCGACCATATATGCAAGAATACAGAAAAGATTTAAATTTTGCGGAACAATTCGCATAAAAATTATAATTCCGGCAAAATATGCAAGCGCAATGTTAACTATCGCCTGAACGAGCGATGTAAGAAGCGCCCTGCCAATTGATTTCGACGATAAATATGCCGATACAGCAGAGCCAAAAAAACAAGACAACGACGTTAACATAGGTAAAGTTTTCTCCGAAAATGCTTGAGAAATTACCAAAAATGAAAACAGCAACATAAGTAAAATCGAAACAAAAATTCCAATTATACCCGAAAGAAAAACTGTTATCATAGGATTTACCATTTTCTTATCATCAAATCTTTTCAAAAAACCATCCCCTTGAATAAGCTTTCATCAAATACTTATTCAAGAAAAATGAATTTAATGCATTAATTTAATCCATTTGACTCATCCAGCTTTTCTTCGACCTTATCTTCAACCTTTTCCTTTGTACCGATGGCCCAACGTGTAATGCGAAGCTTGACCCCGTCAGCACCGGTTTCAATTGTAATGAGATCTTCTTTATCGTTAACATTTGTAACCTTACCAACGATACCACCGATAGTAGTAATCTTATCGCCTACTTTAAGTTCATTTCTCATCGTATCAACTTCTTTTTTGCGTTTCTTTTCCGGACGAATAATAAAGAAATAGAACACAACAAAAATAAGAATGATCGGAAGAAATGCTGAAATCATAGAACTACCTGACGTGACTTCAGTTGTTGCTTCACCTGTCAAAAAGAATAAATTCATCATTTTAAAATTTACCTCCATAATCATTTAATAATATAATAACCTATTGCGCCAAAAATTACAAGTATAATTTTATAAATTACGCAAATCAATTTTCCCGGACCACTTCTCCCTGAAATCATCAAAAGTATCATTATCAAGAGCGTCTCGTATTTTTTGCAATAAAGTATTGTAAAAATGCAGATTATGAGTTACAGCAAGTCGCATTGCGAGCATTTCATCAGCTTTGAATAAATGGCGCAGATATGCTCTTGTATGATTTTTACAAGTCGGACAGTCGCACATCGGATCAATCGGTGAATTATCAAGCTTGTATTTTTCATTTTTAATATTTATAGTACCGGCACTCCACGTGTATAAATGTCCGTGTCGTGCATTTCTGGCCGGCATAACACAATCAAAGAAGTCAACGCCTCGTGCAACCGCCTCGATAATGTTACTCGGTGTACCGACGCCCATAAGATATCTGGGTTTATCTTTCGGCATGTGTGGCTCAACTGCATCTATGATTCTGTACATATCTTCAGTGCTCTCACCTACTGCAAGACCGCCAATTGCATAACCTGGTAAGTTCAGCTTTGCAATATCCTGCATATGAGAAATTCTTATATCCTCATAAACCCCACCTTGATTTATACCAAAAAGAACCTGACCCGGGTTTACTGCATCAGGCAAAGAATTAAGTCTTGCAAGCTCTTCTTTACAACGAACAAGCCAACGTGTTGTGCGCGCGCAGGATTTTTCGACATAATCGCGTGGTGACGGGTTTTCGATGCATTCATCAAATGCCATCGCGATATCAGAGCCAAGCTTTGATTGCACCTGCATTGATTCTTCCGGCCCCATAAAAATTCTGCGACCATCTATATGAGATGCGAAGGTAACGCCTTCTTCGGATATCTTCCGAAGTCCTGACAATGAAAAAACCTGAAATCCGCCACTATCAGTGAGAATAGGTCCATCCCAATTCATAAACTTATGCAATCCTCCAAGGGAGGAAACAACATCCTCACCAGGACGCAAATGTAAATGATAAGTGTTAGAAAGCTCTACCTGGCAATGAATATTTTTTAAGTCGCCTGCATCAAGCGCTCCTTTAATTGCCGCCTGCGTTCCTACATTCATAAAGACAGGCGTCTGAATAACACCATGTGGCGTATGAAACTCTCCACGGCGCGCCCTGCCGTTTGTTTTGTGAAGTTTAAACATAGTTCACCTCTAGTAAATAAACATTGCATCTCCGAAACTGAAGAAGCGGTATTTTTCAGAAATTGCAGTATTGTAAGCGTTTAAAACATTTTCTCTTCCGGCGAGAGCAGAAACAAGCATTATAAGAGTGCTTTCCGGCAAATGAAAATTAGTGATCAAAGCATCAAGCACGTGGAATTTATATCCCGGATAAATAAAAATATCTGTCCAACCACTTTTTTTGATAAAATCCCCATTTTCATCAGTTGCAGATTCTATTGTTCTGCAGGAAGTTGTACCAACAGCAACTACCCTGCCGCCGTTTTTCTTTGCATTTAATATTTTACCAATACTTTCATCCGATATTTCAAAATATTCGCTGTGCATCTTATGATTTAAAATATCATCTTCTTTAACTGGTCTGAATGTACCAAGACCGACGTGCAACGTAACAAACGCTGTTTCTACGCCTTTTTCACGCAATGCTTCAAGAAGTTCTCTTGTGAAATGGAGTCCTGCCGTAGGTGCTGCCGCAGAGCCGATATTGCGCGAATAAACCGTTTGGTACCTTTCCGGGTCATTTAGTTGTTCGTGGATGTACGGCGGAAGCGGCATTTTTCCCAATTGCTCTAAAATTTCAAGGAAAATTCCATCATAATGAAACTTTATGTGGCGATTTCCCTCTACTTCTGCCAAAACGGTTGCAGTAAGCAAACCATCTCCGAAAACAAGATTTGTTCCGGTACGTGTTTTTTTACCGGGTCGTGTCATACACTCCCACACTCCGTCGCCTAAATCGCGAAGTAGTAATACCTCAACTGCGCCACCGGTTTCACGCGCGCCGATAAGGCGCGCAGGAAGAACTCTGGAATCGTTAAGCACCAAACAATCTCCGGGACTTAACATATCCAGAATATCCGAAAAATGCTTATGCTCAGTTTTGCCGGTTTGTTTATTAAGCGTTAAAAGTCGCGAACTGTCGCGTTTATCAAGAGGAGTTTGTGCAATGAGCTCCTCTGGCAAATCAAAATAAAAATCACTTTTTCTCATAACATTCTTTCCTAATTCTCATTCGTTATAATAACATCAGTATAGTAAAAATGAATAATCTCTTTATAGTCTTTACCTAACTTTGCCATGTCTGCAGCGCCTTCCTGACTAAGTCCGACGTTATGCCCCCAACCTGTTCCGGAAATAACAAAGTTACCGTTGCCACCGGTGGGAACCTTTCCGGTAAGTGTCTTATTACCATTACCAGTTGCAATAACAACAGCTGTACCTGAAATAGGACTTGTTCCATTTACGCCGATAGCCCAAAATTCACCATTTGATAAATCAGCACCTAAAGATCCGTTGATTAAAGCATTTATTCCGCCACCGGTCGCTCCTGCTCTTGTAATATTAAACCGTTGACTGTACGTGTATTTTTTAAGCGACGAGCTGTTTATAATAGTTCTGGCACGTTCACGTTTAAACTCCCACTGCTTACCGTTTATATCAACAAAAACAGTGCGTAGAACATTGCCGAGCGGTGTATATTCAGCAACATATGCATCGGTAATAAGTGCTGCTGAATATCCTTTTGCATTTAATATATCGGTAAGCTCCTGAGGAGTATATTCAAAAGACCAAACTCCATTTGATGCATTTGCAGTATCCTCATAAGGGTCAACCTTACCTTTCAGATATGCAATCTCACTTCCCCAAACATTTTTGGCATCTTCAGTTGCACCGCCGTCGCACGAATGGAACACAGCATTTATCGGTCTGCCGTTATATAAAATATATTGCCCAAAAGTTTCGTCAACCGCGCGGTTTGTGTTGTCATTAGCGCGCTCCATACCTTTATACGCCTGACAATGTGTGCCGGCACAAATGTCAAATTCAGAACCGTGCTTTCCGATGTGATAGTAAGCGTAGGTACGCGCACATAAAGCTTGAGCTTTTAACGCTTCAAGCGGATCACTCGGATACATTTCCCACGGCAAAACGCCTTTTAAATAATCCTGCATAGGAACAACATTTACAACGGTTATATCTCCACCGTTGCGGACATATTCAAAGGCACCATTAAATTTCATACCTTTAAACCATGTTAGCGGCATAGTGACTTCACCTTGTGTCGGATTAACAGCAAGAGACGAATATGTACCACCATCGTACTCAAAAAGAATATTGCCCGTTGTCGTGTCATAAACCGAAACACCTGTTTTTGAACCGCCAACAACAATTCCGCCAATTTGCGCACGCAAGCTTTCAGCTTCGCTTATTGATGCAAATGCTCCCAGACGCACGCGATATGTGCCGCTTATATACGCAATAAATCCTGTATAACCTTGCGACTTAAAATCCGAGAGAGAACTCTCAGCGGATTGTATGTCTGTAAATTGAGTTGAAACCTCAACATGATATGCACCCAAAAACTTAGCTCCGGTAGGCGCATTTGATACATAAAATTTATTATCGGCATACCACATGTTCTGATCGTTGGTCATTGTTATTTTCCCAACATTTGTAGAAAAAAGCTTTATGAATGTCCGTTCGCTGTCGTGAAAACCTAAGCGGTATCCAACACCATTTGTAACCTGCAAATTGGCACTAGGCATGGCATCTTCTGCATAATAGAGCCCTACTCTGAGAATTGGATTTTCCTCAGATGCAAAGCTAACTGTGCAAAATATAACAATAAAGAATATAAAAGCAAGTATTTTCTTCATTTTACACAATCTCCTTATAGCCAAATATTATTGACATAGTCGCGCCAAAGTGGTATTATAAATATAATCTAATAAGAGATAGAGGCGCGAGAATCATCAGTAAAAGCACCGAGAGCACCGACGGCTTTGTGACCTGCTTTGAAAGGGGTAATCGCCGAAGAGGAATGTGTCTCGGCCATATTCACTCTGGTTGCACGGTGAATTAATCTTGCAACTGTCATCACTAATTATGATGAAGAGTTATCCGTTTTATGTAATTTGTATTCGACATCTTAGTATATTATATTACAAAAACGGTCGGTTTTTCAACCGACTTTTTTATTTTTAACATAATTGAAACATTTCTCTTTTGATTTGCATATAATTAAATGCTTACTTTTTGCAATAACACACAAATGTGTTAAATTTTATAGAATATTAA
Source organism: Eubacteriales bacterium (assembly GCA_045589235.1). Taxonomy (GTDB): domain Bacteria; phylum Bacillota; class Clostridia; order Oscillospirales; family JAAYXM01; genus RGIG7332. The sequence goes on from JAZNOR010000071.1 coordinate 42,288, forward strand.
AACCCGGAGGTATTAAATATGAAAAAATACAATGTTGGAATTGTTGGTGGAACAGGTATGGTAGGTCAGCGTTTTGCTACTTTACTTGAGAATCACCCGTGGTTTACCGTCAAAGCTATCGCTGCTTCTTCACGCAGTGCAGGAAAAACTTACAAAGAGGCTGTTGGTGACCGTTGGGCTATGGCAACTCCCATGCCCGAAAACATGAAGGATATCATCGTTATGGATGCAAGTGCAGATGTTGAAAAGATCGCATCAATGGTTGATTTTGTATTTTGTGCAGTTGATATGAAAAAAGATGAACTTCGTGAGCTTGAAGAGCGTTATGCTAAAGCTGAATGCCCTGTTGTTTCCAATAACAGCGCACATCGCGCAACACCTGATGTTCCGATGATTATTCCGGAAATCAACGCAAATCATGCCGAAATCATTCCTGCTCAGCGCAAGCGTCTTGGCACGAAGCGCGGATTTATCGCAGTTAAGTCAAACTGTTCGCTCCAAAGCTATGTACCGGCACTCCATCCGCTTATGGATCTTGGCATTACAAAAGCACTTGCTTGCACAAATCAGGCAATTTCGGGCGCAGGTAAAACATTTGAAAGATGGCCAGAAATGGTTGATAATGTTATCCCCTACATCGGTGGCGAAGAAGAAAAATCCGAAAATGAGCCACTCAAAATTTGGGGTACAATTGATGGTGATAAAATTGTTAACGCTACTTCCCCGTCAATCACAGCGCAGTGCTTACGTGTTCCTGTAAGTGACGGACATATGGCTGCAGTGTTTGCATCGTTTGATAAAAAGATTTCGCTCGACGAAATCATTTCCCGTTGGGAAAATTACAAAGGCCGTCCGCAGGAATTGAATCTTCCGACTGCTCCGAAGCAGTTCTTGCACTACTTTACCGAAAATGATCGCCCGCAGACCAAGAGCGAGCGCAATTTAGAAAACGGTATGGCTGTTTCAATTGGCCGCCTTCGTGAAGATACTCAGTATGACATCAAATTTGTATGTCTTTCACATAACACATTACGCGGTGCTGCAGGCGGTGCAGTCCTCGTTGCTGAACTTCTCTGCGCAGAAGGCTATATTGACTAATTTACTTAGAAAGGATTGTTTTGTATGAAAACTCCTGTTTTTACCGGCGCAAACGTTGCTATTGTAACCCCGTTTACCGATAATAAAATTGATTTCGAGCGTTTTGGAAAACTCATCGATTTCCAGATAGATAACGGTATTAATGCAATTACTGTTTGCGGAACAACCGGCGAGTCTCCGACGTTAAATCACGAAGAACACTGCTCTGCTATTGAGTATTGTGTTAAAAAAGTCGCAGGTCGCGTTCCTGTTATCGCAGGAACCGGCAGTAACGACACTTCTTATGCTCTTGAACTTTCGAAAGTAGCCGAAGGGCTTGGTGCTGATGGCCTCCTTATGGTAACTCCGTACTATAATAAGACTACTCAGCGCGGTTTGGTTAAGCATTACAATTATGTTGCTGACCGTGTAAATATTCCGATTATACTCTATAATGTTCCGTCACGTACAGGAATTTCAATTGCCGCTGATACTTATGTTGAGCTTTCAAAACATCCTAACATCAATGGTGTAAAAGAAGCGAGTGGTAATTTCTCACTTATGGCTGAAATTATGTCAAAGTGCGGCGACAACTTTAATATGTGGTCAGGCAATGATGATCAGACTGTTCCGATGCTTGCACTAGGTGCCAAGGGCGTTATCTCCGTTTTTGCAAATGTCCTTCCGGATGTAATGTCTAAAATCTGCAAACTTTTCTTTGAAGGCAAAGTTAAAGAGAGCAACGAATTAGCTCTTCGCTACTTTGATTTAATGGATCGTTTATTTATCGAAGTAAACCCAATTCCTGTTAAAGCTGCTCTCAAGCTTATGGGCCTTGATAATGGTGAGCTTCGCCTTCCGCTCTGTGAAATCTCTGATGCTAACCTTGCTGTTCTTAAAAAGACGATGCAGGATGCAGGTGTTACACTGGCATAATTTAAAGGAAGTGTACTTATGATAAAAATATTGTTATCGGGCTGCAACGGTCGCATGGGGCGTGCTATATGCGATATTTGCTCTAAACGCGATGATTTAAAAATTGTTGCAGGTCTTGATTTAAATACTGTGCAGTTGTCTGACTTCCCTGTTTATGATGACATTACCAAAATCACAGAAGAGTGCGATGTAGTTATAGACTTTTCAAACCCTCAGCTTTTAAAGTCACTCCTATCTTATTGCACAGACAAAAAGCTTCCGGTCGTTATATCAACAACAGGTCACTCCGAAACTCAACTTGCAGAAATTAATGCAGCTTCAAAGCAGATTGCAATATTCCGTTCAGGAAATATGTCACTTGGCATAAATGTTCTTTTAATGCTCATTGAAAAGGCATCTGCAATTTTGGGCGAAACATTTGATGTTGAGGTTATTGAGAAGCACCACAATCAAAAGGTTGATGCTCCAAGCGGCACTGCACTTATGATTGCAGACAGATTAAAGGAGTCACTGCCATATGATGCAAAATACGTCTACGACCGCCACAATGTACGTCAAAAACGCGATAGGCGCGAGATTGGTATTCATTCAATTCGCGGTGGCACAATAGTTGGTGAACACGAAGTTATTTTTGCAGGTCGAGATGAAGTAATTGAAATAAAACATTCGGCAGGCTCGCGCGAAGTGTTTGCAGCAGGCGCTGTTAAAGCAGCAGCTTTTCTTGCAGATTGCAATTCGCCGGGAATGTATAATATGGACGACTTGGTTGAAAAACTTGTTAAATAACAAAATTCCCCGAAGATTAAACATCTTCGGGGAATTAATTTTTATGTTCTTAATTATTCAGCATCTGCTTCCTCAGCAACAACTACCTCGCCATCTTCACTTGCAGAAGCAACAATTTCGTCTTCGCCTTCGCGAACTTCCGGCTCAGCTGAAACGTCCTCCCCTTCAATGAGAGCGCGCATTGAGAGAGAAATCTTTTTATTCTCTTCATCAATACCGATAATCTTAACCTGAACCTGCTGGCCTTCGCTCAATACATCGCGCGGATTAGCAATTCTGGTGTTGCTAATCTGTGAAATATGAATTAAGCCGTCAACACCCGGGAGAATCTCAGCAAATGCACCAAACGGCATAAGCTTAACGATTTTAGCATCAGCAACATCGTCAACCTTATAGTTTGTAGTAAACTTAACCCAAGGATTATCTTCTGCCTTCTTGTATCCGAGAGAAATTTTCTTCTTTTCAGTATCAAGGGCAAGAACAAATACATCAACGATATCTCCAACCTTGAACATTTCTGACGGATGACCGATACGAGTCCATGACATTTCTGAAACGTGAACCATACCGTCAACACCGCCGATGTCAACAAAAGCACCGTAAGATGCAAGGGATTTAACTACACCCTTATATGCCTTGCCTACTTCGATTTCACTCCAAATCTTTTCTGCAGCAGCACGGCGCTCAGCGCGGAGAACGCTTGCGATAGAACCAACGATTCTTCTACGCGGTCTGTTGACTTCAGAAATCTTAAGAGAAACTTTCTTTTTCATCATTTCGTTGAGATCAGCCTCGCGCGGAAGACCTGTCTGAGATGCCGGTACAAATACACGAACACCCTTGACTGATACCATAACGCCGCCCTTATTAACCTCAGTAACAATACCTTCAACAACGGTTTCGTCCTGACGTGCAGCCTCAATTTCATCCCAGTATTTAACAGCATCTAAGCGACGCTTTGAAAGGGTTGCAACACCCTCAACATCGTTTACGCGAACGACAATTACTTCGATTTCATCACCAATTTTAACGATGTCTTCAATCTTAACACTCGGGTCATCACTGACTTCTGCAACGGGAATGAAACCAGCGTGCTTTGTACCAAGGTCTACGCAAACTTCAGTCGGCGTAATACCGGTAACTATACCTGTAACCTTATCTCCTGTATTTAAAGTTTTGAGAGATGCCTCTAACATTTCCTCAAAGGACATACCCTCAGCATTGTTGATTTCGTTTGTGATTTGCTCACTCATCTTGTTTTCTACCTCCTTAATTATCCAATCGGGTGTAGAAGCGCCTGCAGTAATGCCTACACGATCATACTCTGCAACTTTTTCCAAAGAAAGCTCAGTTAAGTCTTCAATGTGAAACACGTTCTGACACCCGTTCTGACAGATGTTCACAAGACCTTTTGTGTTAGAGCTTGTCTTATCCCCGATTACTATCATAGCATCAGACTCAATTGATAGCTCATAAGCCTCATTTTGTCTTTTACTAGTAGCAAAACATATTGTATCAAATATTTTGCAGTTTGTACATTGTTTTTTTAAAATTTTAATACAATTTTCCCAAAAACTTCTCCCAATCGTTGTTTGTGCTACGACAGAAATATGCATTTTTTTAAAGTTTGGATTTTGCAAAATGTAGTTATTTATGTCACTTTCATTCTCAAAAACAAGTGCTTTTTTACACTGACCGGCTATTCCGCAAACTTCAGGGTGTGTTTTGTTTCCAATAACAACAACTTGCCTGCCCTCATCTTCGTTTGTTTTAACAATTTTGTGAATTTTTTCCACATATGGACATGTTGCATCTACAAAAGGTATTTTTCTGACATTCAGTTCATCTATAATCCCAGCCGCAACACCATGCGAACGAATAATTGCAGTAGCGCCTTGTGGCACCACGTCAACAGAATCAACACAACTGACCCCAAGTTTTTTAAGGTGTTCAACAACATGTGAATTGTGAATTATAGGACCCAAAGTAACTGCGTTAACGCCTTTTTTTCCTAAATCTTCCGCAAGCTCAACAGCTCGTCTTACACCAAAGCAGAAACCTGCAGATGCAGCTCTTTTTACTTCACGCATTTTTCAGCATCCTCCATTGCGCAAATAGCCTCAAATGCCTCGGTTGCAATCCTTCGATAGTTGTCAGAATTACTTCCTTCACGCTTTTCAGGATAAATTGGTTCTCCTATTGAAACTATCGTTTTGTGAAAAATCTTCTGAACACTTGAAAGATATATTGGAACTATCGGCACGTTGGCACGCATCGCAATCATTGCAACGCCGGTTTTAACCTCATCAGCTTCCATATGTCCATTTTTCATTCTGTGACCTTCAGGAAAAAGAAGAAGCTTACCTCCACTTTTTAATATGCTAAGACTTGTTCTTATCGTTGCAAGGTCAGCTGCATCGCGGTCAACCGGAAAAGCTCCAACTGCGCGAAAAAAAGCCCCGATTAGTTTGTTTTTGAATATTTCTTTTTTTGCCATAAAAGTAAGCTTGTGTTTTGGGGTTATTCCGACTGCAATAAGTACAGGGTCAAGCATTGTTGTGTGATTTGCACACAACACAGCTGCGCCCTGCGGAATATTATTGAGTCCAATTACTTTTATCCTATAAAGCAGCATAAAAAACGGATATAAAATTGAAACTAAAACTCTATATAACATTTAGTTGATCCTTTCCTTGATGATATTTCTTAAAATACCTACACTTGCTTCCAATGTATTGCCTGTTGTATCGACAAGGATGGCATCATCTGCCTGTCTAAGTGGTGCTACCGCACGGTTTGAATCATTAAAATCGCGTTCTTTAATATCGTTAAGTACAGTTTCAAAGTCAACATTTTGACCTTTGGCCATAAGTTCAAGAAAACGACGGCGTGCACGGTCCTCACAAGATGCAGTTAAAAATATTTTAATTTGTGCATTAGGTAAAACAACCGTTCCGATGTCGCGACCATCCATAATTACATTGTACTTTTCCGCATAATCGCGCTGTGTTTGAAGCAGAAACGCACGAACCGACGGATGCGCCGAAACTTTTGATGCATAAGCCGATATGTGATGTTCGCGAATTGCATTCGTTACATCTTCACCATTTAAAAACATACACTGTACGCCCTCTTTATACATAAGCTCGATTTTAATATCCGGTAAAAGTGCGCTAACATCATTCTCATTTTCCGGATTTACACCAGAACGATAAGTATATAATCCTACAGTACGATAAATAGCCCCTGTATCGACATACAAAAAGCCAAGTTCTTTTGCAAGAAGTTTAGCAATAGTACTTTTTCCTGCTCCTGACGGTCCGTCAATAGCGATTGCAATGTTTCCCATTTTTATCCCCCCTAAATTGCTCGATGACCAATTCCAATAGCAGTCTCATTTAGGTGAACAAGACCAACACCGAAATACATAGCAACACAAATGTGGTCTCCCATCCGTGCAATACCAATTTTGCCACCAATATTAAGCCCAAGAGCTTTTCCGGTAATCTGCGTAACCGCCTCGTGTGCAGCACCGGCAACAGCGCCTTCTTCGTTGTGCGCATCCGAAATAACATCCTCGCGTTTTGCGGCTACAATTGCTCGTTCAATTATTTTTCCTATCGACGATATATACTCACCGCCAAAATTAACTGCCGCGGCAGCAATTCCGTTTGCGCGCATAGTTTTAATCAACGTTTTTTCCTGTTCTATAGTATCAGTTACTGCAAGTCTAATCGCCGAAGCCATTATCTCCTTACTTCCAAGCATTTTATTCCTCCTCACTCATTGCCATAGCTGCCACATAAGCAGTTGACCATGCAATTTGTAAATTAAAGCCACCTGTATAAGCATCAGTATCAATAACTTCACCTGCAAAATACAGACCGTTCTTTTTCTTGGACATCATCGTTTTGGGATCAATCTCTGAAACCGAAACGCCGCCTGAGGTTATAACCGCCTCTGAAACAGGTCTCGTATCAAAAATTTTAATCAAAAACGCTTTAAGCGTGCTCACAAGCCGCATACGCGCTTTTTTATCAACAGAATGAACTTTTGTGTCGCAACTGATTTCGGCTTGTTTTAACACGGAAGGAATCAGTTTAACTGGCAACAAAGCACGCAGTGCATTTGATATATCTTGATTTTTTCTTTCATTAAAATCACGTAAAATTCTGGCATTGAGTTTTTCTGCATCAAGACCGGGTTTTAAATCAATTTTCGCTGTATAAGTATCATTTCCAAAATCACGCATATGGGCACTTGCCGATAAAACAAGCGGCCCCGATATACCAAAATGCGTAAAAAGCATCTCACCAAGCTCCGAGAAAACACAGGAATTCTTTTTATTATAAACAGATAGCGTCACGTTTTTAAGCGTGAGTCCCTGCATATTTGCGCAAATTTCTTTTTCAGCAACCAACGGAACAAGCGATGCATGCGGAGAAACTATTTTGTGACCCGCCGATTCCGCAAACCTGTATCCATCACCGGTTGAGCCTGTAAGAGGATATGAAATTCCACCCGTTGCAATCAAAACGGCATCGGAAGTAATTCTATCCTTTTCCGTTATAACACCACAAACACTGTCATTTTCATAAATAAGCTTAAGCACAGTATCATTTAGAACTTTTACATTGAGTTTTTTAATTTCACGGTTAAGTGCCTCGATAACCTCCTGCGCCTGATCAGATTCCGGGAAAACTCTGTTGCCACGCTCGGTTTTTAATTTAATTCCAAGCTCTTCGAAAAACTGCATTGTATCCTGTGTGCTAAAGCGCGAAAAAGCACCATATAAAAATCTTGCATTCTGCGGCACGTTACTAAGAAGTGTCTCTCTATCGCAATTGTTGGTTAAATTACATCTTCCCTTACCTGTTATAGCAAGCTTTTTACCTAGCTTTTTATTTTTTTCAATTAAAATTACGTTTACACCACATCGTGCCGCGACTATTGCCGCAAACATTCCTGCTGCGCCACCGCCAACAATTATTATTTTCTTACTCATTTTCAAACTTCTCATAAACGTCATATTCCTCCCAGATTTGCTCAAGCTTATGGAAGGTATTTGATACTTCGCTCTCTTTTTTAAGACTCGTAGCAACGATCAGCGCATTGATAAGACTGAGTGGTGCAACTAAAGAGTCAACAAAAGATATCATATTTCCGTGCGCAACAAGCTTATGTTTTGCAAACTTATTTAGCGGTGAACGCATACTGTCTGTAATTGAAATTACACCTGCACCTTGTGCTGCAGCATACTGCATTGCATTAACCGTACGTTTTGAATAACGAGGAAAGCTTATTCCTATAAGAACGTCATCATTAGAAATTCGTAAAATCTGCTCGAATATTTCACTTGTGCTTGCTGTTTCAACCACAAAAACATTAGGAAAAATAAGTCGGAAATAAAAACCCAAAAACTGAGCAAGAGCAGCACTTGACCTTACTCCAACAATATAGATATTCTTAGCGTTAATAATTGTGTTAACAGTATCGTCAAACTGAGTTCTGTCAGAACTGTTGAGCGTATCTAATATGTTATCAACATCTGAGCGTAAAACGGATTCAAATACATTTTGCGTGTCCATGCGATTGTTTGCAACTTCTATACGCTGAACAGCGGTTAATTTATTACGAACAATTTCTTGCAAAGCTTTTTGCATTGAAGGATATCCTTCATAACCAAGCTCAACAGCAAATCTGACAACGGTAGATTCACTGACAGATATTGCCTTACCTAGTTTTGCCGCTGTCATAAAAGCTGCTTTATCATATTGATTTATTATAAAATCAGCAATTTTTCTTTGGCTTTTTGAAAAATTGGGCATATTTTTTTCCATTTTTTTAAGTAAATTATCGCTCATAGTTTAACCGCCCTTTAAATAGCATATATTTATAGTTTATTCATTTTTTACTCAAAATGCAAGATATTTTTCATTTCAGACACAAGAATTTTGTATTCATCAAAGCTAAGTAATAAGTTAATCGCTTCAAGCAATGCATTAGCGGACATATATTTGGGTAACCCCAACTTTTCAAGTAAAAGCATACGTAACCTAGAGCTCATCGGATTACCCGACAGACCATCTTCATAAAAATGCGTTTTAGTTATTTTTTTAGAATTGTCACAAGTTGAATCAGAATCCAAAAAAGTAGCACCTGCACGCTTTAATGATTCAATTATAATTTCATCGCTTATACCTTCGACACCCAAAATTCCCTCTTTAGATGCTGAAGCTTTGCGCTTTTCTTTACCCTTGATTTGAGGAATATATGCGTGTAGAACCTTTTCTTTTGATAAAAATCCTCGCAAATGATTTCTTATAACAAAGCCTGCACCATCACTATCAGTTAGTATAACAATTCCACGTATGTCACAGATTTTTTTTAACAGTGCACGTTTTTCAATGTCGTTAAAAACTCTGAAACCGGACGTTTCTATTATCACGGTGTCAATAATTTGAGAGAGCTTGTTTTTATCATATTTCCCCTCAACAACAACTGCTTCTTTAATTCTTAGCATTCCAATCACCACCGACTGCAAGGCGTACTATAAGTTCCTCAAGTACCTCGCTCTTAGCGCCAAGTTTTAACTTAGTATCAGCTTGTGCACAAAGTATTACTGCCTCACGCGCCCAATTTAATTTTACGTTACGCGCTGCATTCATAATGATGCGTGCCGGATATTCTGAGCGAAAGTTACATATCTTCATAAGCTCGGTTACGCTTCCGCCGCGATTATTTAACAGACACGCAGTATATATTTGTCGCATCTGTCGACCGACTAGTGCCAAAAGAGCAATCGGTTCTTCTCCAATCAATGTTAGCTTTTCAAGAATTTCAATTGCTTTTTTATATTTGCGCGCAACAATAGCATCTGTTAAATCAAACACAACAGCTTCAACATTAGGTGTTGCAACAGCATCTATGTCCTCACGCGTTATCTCTCCGCTTTTTGCATATGCAGAAATTTTTTCTATTTCAGGAATCAACGCCTGCATAAGGCTTCCGCAGTAAAAAATCAGGTATTCACATTCCTGATTGTCAATTGTATGTCCCAACGCTTTAAATCTCTTGCCAATCCAAGCTGATAATTGCTCACGCTCAGAACGTGTAAATTCAATTACTTCGCCCACTTTTGCCATAAGTGTGTATAATTTCAGCCTTTTATCCGGCTTAAACTCTGCGGGATATATTAGGAGCAAGCAGCAATATTCTGGTAAGTCATTTAAAATTTCTGTAAATTTCTCTTTAGTTGCATCATCAGCTTTAAATATATCAAAATCTGATATTATAACAAGCTTTTTCTCAGCCATAACCGGATATGAGTCTACAGCATCTGATAAGTCGTCGGCACTTATTGAACCTGACAGCTCAATCAAGTTAAATTCGGGCATATTATCGCCCACAACAGCCTTTTTAAGCTCTTCTTTATAAAAATCAACAAGATACCTTTCTTCACCGTAAAAGAGGTAAAATCGAGCAGTATTCCCATTAGAAATGTCTTGATTAAGTTTTTTGCAAATATCAACAGTTTTTGCCAATTTAATTACCTCCTTTAACAAATTTATCAGAATAAAACACAATATCACCATCAGTGTCCGTTCTGCGCACGGCAATTCCCATATTATTAAACAAATCAAGTGTTCGTTTATGCGGATGTCCATAATAATTGTCAGCACCGACAGAAACAACGGCAAGTTCAGGTAAAATTCTGTTCATTAGCTTAAGCGATGATGATGTATCAGAACCGTGATGCCCAGTTACATAAACCTCTGTATCAAAAAGCTCATATTTTTCACAAAGCAGTTCCTCGGATTTTTGTTCTAAATCCCCTGTTACTATAAGTTCAAAGTCGCCTTTTTTTAATACAGTAACCAATCCTTGCTCGTTCTCGACATCAGACCAACCTGTTGGATATATTATACATTCCATTCCATTTAATTTCAACTGTGTTTCATTTGATACATAGTGAATTTCTGTGCCGCATCTATTTGCAGATTCTGCAATATTTTTAAATACATCATCTTCTTTCGCCTCAATAGGAACATATAAATTCAAAACTTCCATCTGTTCAATCAAACGCTTTGCGCCGTTTACGTGATCGGAATGCATATGCGTTAAAATAAGTATATCAATGTTTTGAGACTTTATCTTTTTAATATATTTACTCGTTATGTTCCCTGCATTGATACTTCGACTTCCGCCACAATCCACAACAACGCAACTGTCATTATAATCTGCAACCAAGGATGCACCCTGCCCTACATCTAAAACCGAAAAGCGGATACCCTTAAAAGAGGACCTCTCTTCTGTTGCAAAATTCAAGATTATAGTTACAATCAAAACGAATAGAACAGCTAAACCCGGAATAATAAACTTCTTCTTATTTGTTTTTGTAAAGAAGAAAATCATTGTGTAAATATAAATAGCAAAAATAGTTACAAAAATGTTATCAACAAAAATTTCGGCAAATGGTAATTTTGCCAAAAAATCGCTACAGAAAATTATAAAATCAGAAATTAAATCAACTATGCACATAACAATTTGCCCCAAATTAATTGACACAAATGATATTGCAATACCAGTAATCGAACCATAGAAAAGCGCAGTTACTGCCCAAATCAGAAGCAAATTACTAATTGGTGCAACGATTGATATAACTTTGAAGTTCCAAAAGATAATAGGCGTTGTGAATAAAATTGCGCTAAGCGTTCCAGAAAGCGTCGACGCAAAAAACGCAATTGCTCTTTTTATTCTCTTGTTTTTAATTTTTATATGTGATATAAGCAAATTATTAAATTTTCCGCTATAAATAATAAGACCCAATGTTGCACTAAATGATAATTGAAATCCTATGTCTAAAACTGTATACGGATTACAAAACAAAATCACAAACATAGCAATGCAAAGTGAGGTTACACTATCAGCTTCGCGCTTTATAATTGTTGCGCTAATGAACATAATCTGCATAATAAGTGCGCGCACAATGGATGGCGGCGCACCGACAACTAAAGTAAATAAAATCAATATCGGAATTGATATAAATGCGGATAATTTTCTACCAAAAATAAAAATCATTAAATTTGCCAGAAATGCAAGATGCATACCAGACACGGCAACAACATGAGCAAGTCCTGCAGATGAAAAGTTATTTTGATCCTTCAATGTGAAATCGGTTTTATCGCCGAGTAAAACAGCGTTAACTAACCCTGCATTGCGTTTTGGCAGCAATTGTTTAACCCTTTCACTGACTACATTTGAGATATATTGTGGCAAATACTTAATGTTAAATTTTGTATTTCTTTCTATTGTAACAGAATCGTTGCAAAATCCTATCACATCTATACCACGAGTTTTATAGTATGTAAACGCATTAAAATCTTCATCATTTACAGGAATTTCGAATTTACATTCTCCACGAACAATGTCACCCGGAGATAACTCTAAATTTTTGTCGTTAAAATAAATTCTTGCTGTAAAATTATTAGGTGACTTGACATCTAAATCGCAAACAATCCCGGTTTTTAAATTATTATCAAATGAAAAACCTTTTGCTATTGCCATAAATTCAACCTTTGTACTTTGGAGTTGTGGCAAATCAGTTAAATTCAAATAAAGAGGAAACCAACAGAGCGCAACAGAAAGCCCTAAAATTCCGGCAATTGCTTGTTTTTTATATTGAGTTAAAGTCAATGCTAATGTTAAAACCGCAAATATTGAACACAAAGCGATGCATACAGATGTTGTAAAGCCAAAAATATTTATCACAAACAAAGAAATTGCAAAAGAAACTGCAAAGAAAGCAAAATACCTTTTCACTTACCCACACTCAATTCTATAAAAAAACGAGGGGAGAATAAATGCTCCCCTCGTTTTAAGGTTTTAAGGTTAGATTTTGTTGTCGCTTCCGAGAACATTAACGATCTTATGCTTAACAAGCTCTTTGATGTTTGCGCGTGCCGGTGAAAGGTACTGACGCGGGTCAAAGTGCTCCGGATGCTGATTGAAGTACTCACGGATACTTCCTGTCATAGCAAGACGGAGGTCAGAGTCGATGTTAATCTTGCATACTGCCATTGAAGCAGCCTTGCGAAGCATTTCTTCCGGAACGCCCTGTGCACCCGGCATATTACCGCCGTTTGCATTAATCATTTCAACGAACTTCGGAATAACTGAAGAAGCACCATGTAAAACGATCGGGAAATTCGGTAAACGCTTTGAGATTTCTTCTAAGATATCGAAACGAAGACGCGGCTCGCCTTTGAACTTAAAAGCACCGTGGCTTGTTCCGATAGCGATTGCAAGTGAGTCAACACCTGTGCGAGTAACAAACTCCTCAACCTCAGCAGGATTGGTGAACTGAGCATCTTCATCAGATACATTAACATCATCCTCAATACCTGCGAGCTTACCAAGCTCACCCTCGACAACAACGCCGCGAGCATGTGCATAATCAACAACTTTTTTGGTAAGTTCAATATTCTCTTCAAAAGAATACTTTGAACCGTCAATCATAACAGAAGTAAAACCGCCATCAATACATGACTTACAAATATCAAAGCTGTCACCGTGGTCTAAGTGAACACAAATCGGAAGGTCTGTGTCTTCGATTGCAGCTTCAATAAGCTTCATAAGATAAACGTGCTTTGCATACTTACGAGCGCCTGCAGATACCTGAAGAATAAGCGGAGAATTAACTTCCTTCGCAGCTTCGGTAATACCCTGAACGATTTCCATGTTATTAACGTTGAATGCGCCAATAGCATAACCGCCCTCATAAGCCTTTTTAAACATTTCGGTTGAAGTAACAAGTGGCATAATGACATCTCCTTTTTTCATTTCATACAATTTATATTGTACCACAAATTCCGCTAAAATCAAGCGTTTTTTTAATATTTAAATATTTTTTTACATAGCCATAATCAGAAAAAGGAAATCTGACTGCTTTTTGGTATATCACCAAGAGCATTATTGTTTTCAAGCAACTCAATTATAGCCTTGGAAACCTTATTGCAACGCGACTGTATCTCATCCATTGATAAAAACGGAGATTTTTGCCGTTCTTCAACAATGCTGCAAGCCGCAACCTCACCAAGCCCCGGAATTGCGGTAAACGGTGGTCTAAGCCTTCCATCTTCAGTGATAATAAAATCTTTTGAATCCGACTCATATAAGTCAATTGGTGCAAATTCAAAGCCTCGAAAGTAAAATTCGTGGCAGACTTCAAGAGTTACAAGCATATCCTTTTCTGCCGCAGTTGCCTTCTCCTTTTTAGATATAGCATCCATTTGCGCAAGCACAATAGAATCGCCATTTATCATTAAGCCCGCATCAAACGATTTTGCTCGTATCGAAAAATATGCAGCGTAAAAAGCAAGTGGCTTATGAACCTTAAACCAAGCAATTCTAAACGCCATCATTACATAAGCAACTGCATGAGCCTTCGGGAACATATACTTAATCTTTTTACAAGAATCAATATACCATTCAGGAACATTGTGCGCGCGCATGTCTTCTTCCCACTCCGGCTTTAATCCTTTACCTTTACGAACACTTTCCATAATAGTAAACGAAAGTTTTGAATCCATATTCATAGAAATGAGATAAAGCATAATATCGTCACGGCAACAGATAGCTTCTTTAAGGGTTGCAGTTCCCTCTTGTACCAAAGTTTGGGCATTATTTATCCAAACATCAGTACCATGCGACAGACCCGAAATACGAACAAGTTCATCGAAAGTCGTTGGTTTAGTATCAAGAAGCATTTCGCGGACGAATTTGGTTCCAAATTCCGGAATTGCAGTAGCACCTGTTTTTCCTAAAATCGGATCTTCGTCAATGCCTAAGGCTTTGCAAGATGTAAAAATACTCATAGTTTCCGGGTCATCAAGCGGAATTTCACGGGCATTTAATCCTGTTAAATCCTCAAGCATTCTTATGATTGTCGGGTCATCATGACCAAGAAGATCGAGCTTTAAAATATTGTCGTGAATTGAGTGATAGTCAAAGTGTGTTGTTATGATATCGCTCGTCTTATCATCAGCCGGATGTTGAATCGGAGTAAAGTCATAAATTTCCTTTTCCATCGGAACAATCATAACACCACCCGGGTGCTGACCCGTCGTTCGTTTAATTCCTGTACAGCCAACGGTCAAGCGATTCTGCTCCGTTTTAGACTTATACTCACCGCGTTCTTCCAAATATTTTTTAACATATCCAAATGCAGTTTTTTCTGCTATAGTGCCTATTGTTCCTGCACGGAACACGTGGTTTTCACCAAAGATTTCAATTGTATGCCTGTGAGCACGCGACTGATATTCGCCGGAAAAATTAAGGTCTATATCAGGGATTTTGTCGCCGTCAAAGCCTAAAAATGTTGCAAACGGAATATCAAAACCGTCTTTTTGATAGTTTGTTCCGCAATTCGGGCATACTTTATCCGGCATATCAGCACCAACACTATATCCCATACCGCCCATAAATTCAGATTTTTTACAATTCGGGCATCTGTAATGCGGTGGCATTGCATTAACCTCGGTAATACCTGAAAAATAGGCTACAACAGAGGATCCTACAGAGCCTCGCGAGCCCACAAGATAACCTTCTTGATTTGAACGTAGTACAAGCTTTTGAGCAATTATATACATTACATCAAAGCCGTGTGTTGTTATTTTATCAAGCTCATATTCAAGTCGCTCAAGAACTATAGGTGGAATCGGGTCACCGTAAAGCTCCGCTGCGCGCTTGTAGCACATATTGATTAAGTCTTCTTTTGAACCCTCAATTGATGGCGGAAAGTTTTCTTTGGGAATTGGTCTTATATTCTCACACATATCTGCAATAGCATTTGTGTTTTTAACAACAACCTCATATGCTTTTTCAGCTCCCAGATAAGAAAACTCTTCGAGCATTTCATCCGTTGTTTTAAAGTAAAGCGGTGCTTGATTGTCCGCATCGGTAAAGCCCATTCCTGCCATAAGAACACGACGGTAAACTTCATCATGTGGCTCAAGAAAATGAACGTCGCCCGTAGCAACAACAGGAATATTAAGCTTTTCACCAAGCTCAATAACTTTACGGTTGAAGTCACGTATTTCATCAAGCGATGACACCATTCCGCGACCTAGCATAAATTCGTTGTTGCCAACCGGCTGAATTTCAAGAAAATCATAATACTCAGCAAGCTTTAAAAGCTCTTCATCCGGCTTTTTCTGAACAATAGCGCCGTAAAGTTCTCCCGCTTCACACGCAGAGCCAATAATCAATCCCTCGCGGTATTCGTCTAAAACAGTGCGCGGAATTATCGGTCGCTTTTGATAGTATTTTAAATGTGCAAGAGAAACAAGCTTATATAAGTTCTTAAGACCTACATAATCTTTCACTAAAATTATAAGGTGGTATGGGCGAACTTTCGATACTTTACCCGTATTCATTCCCGATAAATCCAAATTAATTTCAGACATAGATGCAGTATGCGCCGGAGAGTTTTTAAGTATCTCAAAGAATTTAACAAGCATATGTGCAACTGTTGCAGCATCATCCCCTGCTCTGTGATGTTCAAACTTAGGAAGCGAAAGTGCATTTGCAACAATATTTAATTTATGACGTTCTAAATTAGGAAGCAAAATTCGCGCCATAGTAAGAGTATCAAGCGAAACGAAATTGTACTCAATGCCATATTTTTTGCACTCTGCGCGCAAGAAACCTATATCAAAATCTGCATTATGAGCTACCAGTACCCTACCGTCTGCAAACTTTAAAAAGTCGCGCACAGCTTCTTCCGAAAGTGGTGCGTCCTTAACAGTTTCGTATGAAATTCCGGTAAGTTGAGTAATTTTTTCAGGTATCGGTCTTTGAGGATTTACATATGTGTGATATTCTTCACATAATTCACCATTTTTCAAAACGGTAGCTGCAATTTCCGTAATACCATCTACTCCTGCATTTAAGCCTGTTGTTTCAAGGTCAAAGCACACAAACTCACCATCAAGCGACTCATCTGATATTCCCTTGAGCGCCTCAACATCAGTACTGTTATTTATAAAGTAAGCCTCAACACCGTATATTGGCTTGATATCAAGGTCTTTTACTGCTTTCATTACATCGGGATATGCCTGTACTACACCGTGGTCTGTAATTGCAACAGCCTTATGTCCCCAAGCAGCCGCACGAGCAATTAAATCACCTGCAGAAGACATGCCATCCATAGATGACATATTCGTGTGCATATGAAGTTCCACTCGTTTTTCAGAAGCTTTGTCTTCACGAATAACCTTCTTACACTTAACTATGTTTTGTGCTTTTAAAACCGTATCCTGAATGTACATATCATATGCTGTAATGCCATACACCTTTACATGCGCACCCGGTTTCATAGCTTTAGCTAAAACACTTCCTTCTTCAATCGGCAATGTTTTGGTAACTTTAATTGAACCGGTATAATCAGTTATGTCGAATTTAAGACGAATTGTTCCGCGCTCTAAATTCTCTTTATGGTCGCAGTAAAACACATCCCCCTCAACGGATACTTTGCCGTATTCATCGTTTATATCAGACATCGGGGTGATTTCATCCATTTGAGCCTTACCGAGCAACACTTCACCCTCGGTTTCTTTAAGCCTTCTCGCTTTTCCAAAACTTTGTGTTCTAGAAGATGACGGAGTTGTGACTTTCACAGGAGCTTGTACCGGCGGCGGTGGCGGAACTTCACTCATAAGTTTTTTGTGAATTTCTTCTATATTCGTATCTATGAATTCACCGTCCTGAATTTCAATTTCAATAGGGATATTAAACGTTTCTTTTATTTCATTCTTCATCCAGGAAACACATGGCAAAATAAAGCTTGCGCCTTTTGATGCAAGCTTTATTTTGAGAACATTGTCACAAATCTCCAATTCTGCGCCCTTAAGATATCCGTTAATCGCTGGAAATCTTTCACGCGCACTAGTGGCAAGCTGTGTAAAGTATTCGGTATTTAATAATTCCGTGTCATAGCTTGGTATGATACTAACCGAGTTTATGTTATATTTCACCTGAATCATTTGCTCAATTAAAGAAATGCTTTTCTTATCACAAAGTGATTTCGGAGAGATATGTATACAAATCCTCTTTTGCGGTATGTCAACCGTTGCGGTTGTAACATACTCTTCTAGCACTTTTAAAATATTTTCTTTATCTGAGCTTATTTCAAAAAGTTCACCAAGCGTTTTAGTGTTATTATTAAGCAACTTAAAAACTCCTATTACCTTGGTAATTCATCAATAAGCTTTAAAAGCTCATCAACAAGCATTTCCATAGGTACTTTTTTAACGATTTCACCATGCAGGAACAGAAGACCCTCTTTATCCCCGCCTGCGATACCGACATCAGCCTCTCGAGCCTCACCCGGACCGTTAACAGCACAGCCCATAACTGCAACGGTAAGAGGCCTCGTTTCGTTCTGAAGACGTTTTTCCACTTCTGTTGCAATTTTAATCAAGTCAATTCTGCATCGTCCGCAAGTCGGACAAGAAACAAGGTTAATACCACGCTCGCGTACTCCTGATGCTTTCAAAATACCGTAAGCGATACGAATTTCCTCAAGCGGGTCTGCAGTAAGCGAAACGCGAAGCGTATCACCAATTCCATCGCACAAGAGACTACCGATACCGATTGAAGATTTAATAGTTCCCATAAAAGTAGTTCCTGTTTCCGTAACACCTAAATGCAACGGATAATTTGTTTTCTCTGCAAGCAATCTATATGCCGCAATTGTTTTCTTAACATCCGATGCTTTTATAGAAATTGCAATATCGTCAAAATCAAATTTATTCAGAATCTCAACGTGTGACATTGCGCTCATAACAAGAGCTTCCGGCGTAACACCATATTCAGCTAAAAGCTTTTTATCCAGTGAACCGCCATTTACGCCAATACGTATAGGCACACCGTGTTCTTTACATGCATCAACGACCTTTTTAACACGGTCTTCACCACCAATATTACCCGGATTTAAACGGATTTTATCCGCACCGGCACTGACTGCAGCAAGTGCTAAACGATAATCAAAATGAATATCAGCAACTATCGGAATGTGGATATCCTTTTTAATTTTCGAAATCGCCCAAGCTGCATGCTCATCAACAACTGCAACACGCACGAGCTCACAACCGGCTTCCTCCAGCTTTAATATCTGGTTAACCGTTGCACTGACATCACGCGTGTCGGTATTACACATTGACTGAACAACAACAGGAGCTCCTCCGCCAATAACCAAATCCCCTACTTTAATCTGTTTTGTCATTCTCATATTAACCACCCATAAATATCTTTAGTATATCATTAAATGTAACGAAAAGCATAAGCAAAATAAGCAAAATAAAACCTGCTGCGTGAACCCAGCCCTCATATTTAGGATTTATTGGTTTGCGTCTTATAAGCTCAACTATAAGAAACAAAAGTCTTCCGCCATCAAGTGCCGGAATAGGAAGCAAATTCATAATGCCAAGATTTATTGATACGAGAGCCAGTAAATACCAAAGTGATGACATTGACTGTTTTGCTGTGCTTACCATCATACTTCCAATGCCAATCGGACCGGATAAATCACGAACGCCTGCTCTCCCTGTTATCAAGTCAACAAGGCTGACTTTAACCAGTCTCACAAGATTGTATGCATTTTGAAATACATATTTTGTTTTACCCCAAAAACTTGAATTCTCAATTTCAAAGCCTATTCCATATGCAAGACGTGTTTCACCATCAACTTCCATCTCTTTTTGTTCTAAACGCACATCTTCCAAAAGAAGTTTTCCACCGTTGCGTATAACTGTAATGTCATACACCGGTTTATTGTCACCGCGTTCAAGCTGAAGCATAAAATCATTTATTAAGTGAATTTTATAATCATCAACTTTAATTATTTTGTCGCCGGTTTGTAATTCTTCAATATGATCTGCAACATTGCTTACAGTTGTTGTTGTCCACCCCTTTATTGGTGCAAAAGCAATTGCAAGAATCAAAATACCAATAAGCAAATTCATAATTGAGCCTGCTGCTATTATAATAATTCGACTCAAAATGGGTTTGGTTTGGAACGAGCCCTCAAGGTCCTCACTATCGCCGTCTTCGCCTTCCATTGCGCAGTATCCTCCAAGTGGGATAATTCTGAGCGCATAAAGCGTCTCCCCAACTTGTTTTTTTAATATCGCAGGACCCATACCGATTGCAAATTCATTAACACGAACACCTGCACGCTTTGCGGTTATAAAGTGGCCGAACTCATGCAAAGCAACCAACATTCCAAAAAGAAAAATAACTAAAATAATATAAATACAAACCACCTACTTAAAACTATCAAGTACGCATTCACGCGCTGCCTTATCGGCGTTTAAAACATCGTCAAGTGTTGGATTCTCTTTTGTTTTTACTTTGCCCATTGCAGCTTCAACCAATTCCGGAATCTGCAAAAAGCTAATTTTTTCATTCAAAAACAGCTCAACCGCCGCTTCATTTGCACCGTTTAACACTGCTGCTGTTGCATCTTTTTTTGCCGCTGCATTCATAGCAAGCTTTAAACACGAAAAAGTATCAACATCAGGTTTTGCAAAAGTAAGCGCACTAAGACGTGAAAAATCAAGTGTATCGCCTTGAAAATTGCGTCTCTTGGGATACTCAATTGCATATGCAATCGGAAGGCGCATATCAGGAGTTCCCATTTGAGCTAAAACCGCACCGTCACAAAATTCTATCATAGAATGAATAATGCTCTCTCTGTGAACGACAACCTCTATCTGTGCCGGAGTAACGCCAAATAACCACATAGCCTCGATAAACTCAAGACCTTTATTCATAAGTGTTGCAGAATCAATCGTGATTTTACTTCCCATACTCCAGTTTGGATGTTTAAGTGCATCGGCTACACTTACATTTTTAAGCTCTTCTCTTGTTCTTCCAAAAAAAGGGCCACCGGATGCTGTTAATATAATCTTATTCAACTCACTTCTGTCGCCACACGCTTCAAGACACTGAAAGATTGCTGAATGTTCTGAATCCACCGGCAAAAGGGACACTTTCTTGTCGCGCGCAAGTTTTGTTACAATATTTCCGCCACAGACAAGTGTTTCTTTATTTGCAAGTGCAATATTCTTGCCTGCATTTATTGCTGCAAGAGTTGGAACAAGTCCTACCATACCAACAACCGCAGTGAGCACAATATCAGCCTCTTTTTCTTCTGCAGCCGCCACAAGACCATCCATACCTCCATACACTTTAATGTCTGTATCAGAAAGCGCAATTTTAAGCTCTCGTGCAGCCGCTTCATCCATTGCAACTGCTATCTTTGGCATAAATTCACGCGCTTGTGACTCTAAAAGTTTTATGTTCCTGTTAGTAGTGAGCGCACTTGCTTTTATATTAAATTTTCGCAGGATATCAAGAGTCTGTGTACCAATAGACCCGGTTGAACCCAAAACGGAAATGCTCGAAACCAAAACGCCTCTCCTCCTAAACAAAAAGCTGTATAAAATTTAAGATAATAAGAGTTGCCGGTGCAGTGAATAAGACAGAGTCGAATCTATCTAAAATTCCGCCGTGACCGGGAAAAATAACACCGTAATCTTTAATATTGTATTCTCTTTTAATTATTGACATTGAAAGGTCACCCAGCTGTGCGATAATAGAAAGCACAAATCCCGATATCGCAAGGGCTATGTAATTTGCATCTCCAAGATTAATTTTTTCAATTATAAAACCGTAGATTAAAAATGATGCTATACAAACTACAATTCCTCCAACCGAACCTTCAATGGTTTTTTTAGGGCTTATAGTAGGCGCCAGCTTATGCTTACCAAAAAACATTCCAGTAAAG
>JAZNOR010000072.1:0-3710 GCA_045589235.1 Eubacteriales bacterium
CGCAATACGCCAGTATTACGGCATTTTTATTCTTTCTCTTAACGAAAAATCTGATTTTCAAAACTGTGTTGCACCCTGAAAAGATGAATTTTGGATGAAGTTCAAGTAAAAAATGACTCATAATCCTGATGGATATGAGTCTTTTTTAATGCAGAAATTCGCCAAAAGACGCTTTTTCAGGGCAATACTTCCTTGTCTGGTTGTGGCTATTCCCTCTCGCCTTTTTATTGTAAATTGAGTTTGTTCTTCATAAAGTAGTTTGTAATTAAATAATATGCAACAAAACAAACCAGTGCTAGAATAAGTCTTATAGTAAAGTTAAGCACAGGTAAATAGGTATTATCCCAAAACAGAAATGGTACAGAAATTGCCGTACTCAATGCAGACTGTACAAAATAAAATCCTATATAGCACAGAACTGATATAAGTATCCTGTTTGTATTAAATGAGTACCCTATTGCCATACTTGCATAAATAAGAAAATAAGGGTTAACTAACTGAAAAAATGCCAGTAAAACAATTTCAATTGCAAGTATTACATTTTCAAGCTCAAGTAAAAAACTCCAATCAATTTCTGAAAACAATTCAATTGTTGCTGTAATAGTTTCAGCGCTAAATGATATAAGTGCTAAAACATATAATGTAATAATAACCGCAACGGTGCTTATAACCGTCCACAAAACAGAAGTGATACATTTAGCCCATATATTATCACGTGTTTTAACAGGAAGTGTGTGCATCAGATATCCGCCGTCTCCGAGCAAGCTATCATGAAATCGCTTTATTGAATAAAACGTCATAACAGAGAGGACAAAAATCGTTCCCATTACAAAAAGAGCTATGAAAGCAATGCCAAACACGCTTATAATTAGTTCCCCGAAAGACAGCACCGCTTCGCTGATTTCAAGCTGCAAAAAGAAATCATAGAGCCTGATGCCAAGTGCCAGAATTACACCGCTTACAAAAAGCAAGAGGTATGTCAAAAGCATAAAGCGGTATGTAGCCTTAAATTCGTATTTAATAAGCTTTCCTAACATCTGAACACCTCCCTGAATATCTCATCAATACTCTTTTGTTCTCTTTCACGAAGGGCCTCGGCACTCTCGTGCAGCACAATTTCACCATTACGCAAAAAGATCACTTCGTCGAGTATCTGTTCAACATCTGAGATAAGGTGTGTAGAGATTACAACGGTTGCACTTGAAGAAGAATTTTTAACTATTGTGTTCAAAATATAATCTCTGGTAGCAGGATCGACACCACCAATAGGCTCATCAAGCAAATAGAGTTCTGCCCTTCTGCTCATCACAAGAATGAGCTGAACCTTTTCTTTGTTTCCTTTTGACAAGGTTTTAAGCTTTTCATCAGGTGAGATATTTAAGTCAGCTATCATTGCCTGCGCCCTTTGAGCGTCAAAATCCTCATAAAAATCTTCAAACATCTTAATAATTTCTTTAACTCGCATTGATGAGTTTAAATAATTATTATCAGGTAAATAAGAAACTACTTTTTTAGTTTCAACTCCGGGCTTGACATCATTTATCAGTATTTCACCACTTGTCGGCGTCAAAAGACCGTTTGCAATTTTGATAAGCGTTGTCTTTCCACTTCCGTTTGGTCCTAAAAGACCGATAATTTTATTGCGCGGAATGGCTAAGTTTATATTATTAAGCGCTGTATTTGTGCCAAATTTCTTTGTCAAATTATTGCATTGTAAAACACTCACACTTCTCTCTCCTTATTTTCTGTGCTATAAAAAAGCGAGGGGATTAACCCTCGCTTATTATTTATATATTAAATTTTAATGTTGCACCCTGCCGCACCAAATCTATATAAATTTGCCTTTTGGCTTATTTGGGATTTGTGCTTTTCATTCTTTAGCACGGCTTGATAATTTTATGATTCTTACTCAAATGATTTTTTACTCATTTAATTTGTTGCAGTCTAATTTTTATTTACAAATAAATGTGTTATTTAAAATCCTTACTTAAACTTTCAAACCTTACAATGCGCGGCAGAGTGCAACCGGCATTGCGCTGATATTAAACTGTTCTTCAATACCCATTGGACTCACCACTTTCTTTTGAATTTAAACCGATCGCTTGGTTTTCTTCTCATCCTTAAGATTTCTCTTTACGCTTTTATTATACAATATCTCCATAGAATGTCAATATGTTTTTTTATTTTTATATATTATGCACAATACATTTTGTGCATAATGTATAAAAACAGAGGAGTTGAGATTTTCAACTCCTCTGTCTAATTATTCAGCTACTGCTACTGCATCGTCATCAACGACAACTTCTTCAAAATCATGATAAATATCAAGACCTGAACCTGCCGGAATAAGCTTACCGATGATAACGTTTTCCTTAAGGCCAAGAAGCGGGTCAATCTTACCCTTGATTGCAGCTTCTGTGAGAACACGTGTAGTCTCCTGGAAGGATGCAGCAGATAAGAATGAATCCGTTGCGAGAGATGCCTTGGTGATACCGAGGAGCACAGGAATAATTGTTGCTTCAACAAGATTTTCACCGTTTGCAATACGCTCGCGGATTTTCTCGTTAGCTTCCTCAACCTCTAAGACATCAACCATTGCGCCTGTGAGAAGCTCTGTATCGCCCGGCTCATCAATTCTTACCTTGCGGAGCATCTGACGGACAATAACCTCGATATGGCGGTCGTTGATATCAACGCCCTGCTGACGGTAAACTCTCTGTACCTCGCGGATAAGATAGTTCTGAACAGCAGATACACCAAGAATACGGAGAACATCATGCGGATTAAGAGCACCTTCTGTAAGCTCGTCTCCTGCCTTGATTTCCTGACCATCTTTAACTTTAACGACTGCACCGAACGGAATCGGATAGCTTGCTGCCTCGCCTGTTTCGTTGTTTGCAACGACAATTGTGCGCGGAGCATTCTTCTTGATTTCTTCGAATGTGACAGTACCCGAGATTTCTGCGAGGATTGCCATCTTCTTCGGCTTTCTTCCCTCAAAGAGTTCTTCGACACGCGGAAGACCCTGAGTAATATCGTCTCCTGCGACACCACCTGTATGGAAGGTACGCATTGTAAGCTGAGTACCCGGCTCACCGATTGACTGAGCAGCGATGATACCAACAGACTCACCGATATTAACCGGACCTGAAGATGCAAGGTTTGCACCGTAGCACTTAGAACATACACCGTGTTTTGCACGGCACTTGAGTGTTGAGCGAATCTTAATACGCTCAATACCTGCACCGATAATCTTATCAGCATCGGCACCGTCCATAAGCTTATCCTTTGAAACTAAGACCTCGCCTGTCTTCGGATCAACTGCATCCTCAACAAGGTAACGGCCAACAAGACGATCCTTAAACGGCTCGATAACCTGGTTACCGTCTTTAATTTCATAAACTTCAATACCGTCAGTTGCACCGCAATCCATCTCACGGATGATGACATCCTGTGAAACGTCAACAAGACGACGTGTAAGGTAACCCGAGTCAGCGGTACGGAGCGCGGTATCAGCAAGACCCTTACGCGCACCACGTGAAGAAATGAAGTACTCAAGTACCGAAAGACCTTCACGGAAGTTAGCCTTAATCGGAATCTCAATGGTCTTACCTGAGGTGTTCGCCATAAGACCACGCATACCTGCGAGCTGACGAATCTGGTTCATAGAACCACGCGCACCTGAGTGAGCCATCATATAAATCGGGTTG
>JAZNOR010000073.1:0-22786 GCA_045589235.1 Eubacteriales bacterium
TGTAGAGCTTACCCACAGTGACTTCGATGAAGTATCAGACTATGCAAAAGAGGCAGTAGAAGCCCTTATCAAGTCAGGACTCATCGCAGGTTCAAACGGCAAGATTAATCCTAAGGCTACAGCAACTCGTGCTGAAGTAGCGGTAGTTCTTAGCCGAATCTACGCACTTATCAACAAGTAATAATAAAAACACCGTGGAAATTTTCCACGGTGTTTTTTGTGTAGTGAAAGCTGAGATATTATGAATTGGTATGCCAAATATTATGGAGAAAAATTTATTTTCCTACCATTTTTCGATATTCGCCGGGGGGCATGCCTGTATACCTTTTGAAAAATGCGTTGAAATAGTATTCACTGCTGAAATTCATTTTATCACTTATCTGTTTAAGCGACAGTTCTGTATCTGCAAGTAATGCTTCTATACGTTTTATTCGCTGTGTTTTAATATATTCACCGGGCGGTGTTTCTTCAAAAAGTGACCAAGTACGAGTGAAATGTTTTGTGCATAAACTGCAATGCTCGGCGACCTCCAAAACACTTGGTGAGTGCTCAATATTGTCATCTATATATTGCTTTGCGAGCGCTATCATTGCGTTTTCTTCGCAATGAATTGCCTTTGCCTTTTCCTTATATCCGGACATTCGAAGTGCTAATACAATAGTTTCCAACACACTGTTTTCAATGAGTGCAGATGAAATTTCTTTTTTAAGCGCAACTTCTTTTGCAATAAAAGAGATATTGTTCGCCATACGACAATCCATCTCACTAATAAAGAAATCCTTTTTTAGCTCATTTTTCATAGTAAAGGTTATAGAATATTTCAGTGTATGTGGCGCAGAATTCAAAACTTTATGCGGTACATTTGGGTAAATCAGAAGAAAGCTTCCTTTTTTCAGCACATATTCTTTTTCATTAAATTCATAGCTCTGCTCTCCGTCAACAATAATATGCATTTCAAATCCGGTATGGTGATGGGTTTTCTTTGTTATTTGACGCTTATCGTGTTCAATTGAAAGCTTCTTGAAATAGCAATTTTCAATGTTTAAAACTCTCATTCCATCAATCGCCGTTGCTTTTTCATTTTGCTTATAAAAGAAAATCATCTACTCACCTCCCGATAATTTATTATAACTCTATCGAGCATAACTTTCAACTAAATGTCTCAAAATCATAAATTTACGTCGCAAAGTCACATTGAAACAAAAACAAATAACAATTATACTGTAATAGTACGAGTATAGTTGTTAAGAGGTTTTGAGTATGATTGATTGTCCTAAAATTTTGGTTGTCGGTAGCCTTAATATGGATCTTGTTTTTACTACCGAGCGCTTTCCTCAAGTCGGTGAAACGGTTATGGGGAGCTCGTTTAATACTGCAATTGGAGGCAAAGGTTCGAACCAGGCAGTGCAGGCAGCCCGTCTTGGAGCCAAGGTGACAATGGTCGGCAAGGTAGGTCGGGATAGCTATGGCGAAACGATAGTGAATGCTGTGTCAAACGAAGGTGTTGACACGCGTAATGTTTTTGTAAGTGAATCTGCACCGACCGCCGTTGTTGATATTCAAATTGAGAAAAATGAGAACAGAACAAACAACCGAATTTGCGTAGTTCCGGGCGCTAATATGGATATAACCTTTGATGACATAGCTTTTCTTAAAGAAGACATTAAAGCTTATGATATGGTAATGCTTCAGCTTGAAATTCCAATGGAAATTAACCTTGCTGTTGCGAGATTCGCAAAAGCCAAAGGAATTCCAGTAATGCTGAATTCAGCACCGTATGCACCTCTGCCCGATGAGCTTTTGCAGCTTATTACATATATTTCACCAAACGAGCACGAAGCTGCGGAAATCGCAAAAATGCAGGTTTGTGATGTAAAAACAGCCGAGCTTGCAGCGCGAAAAATTATGTCTCTCGGCGTTTCCAATGTTATTATAACGCTCGGCAAAGCTGGCGCTGTTTTGGTTGATGAAAACGAGACGGTTTTCTCGCCTGCTGTTGAAGGAGTTTCTGCAGTTGATCCGACTGCCGCAGGCGATAGTTTTGTCAGTGCTTTTTGCACGGCAATCTGCTCGGGTCTGGATAAGAAAAAAGCAATGGAGTTTGCAAACAACACCGCAGCAATTACAGTAACAAGGCTCGGTGCAATGCCAAGTCTACCAACAATTGACGAAGTTTATAATGCATATAAAAAGAGGGGTTTAAAATGGAAATAATTACAACAATGATAACACCATATAAAAAAGACGGCTCGGTTGATTACGATACTGCAGAAAAGTATGTGGACTGGTACTATGAAAACGGGCTTGACGGAATTTTTGCCATCTGCCAGTCAAGCGAGATTTTTTATCTTACCCTTGAAGAGCGTGTAGAGCTTAATCGCAGAGTTTATGCTCGCGCAAAAGAGCTTGAAAAAAAGAACGGACGTAAGTTTACCGTAGTATCATCAGGTCATATATCGGATAGCTTTGAGGATCAGGTAAAAGAGCTAAATGCAATTTGCGATTCAGGCACGGATGCACTCATTTTAATAACTAACCGTTTGGATGTAAATAACGAAGGCGACGATGTGTTTATTAAAAATGCAGAAAAGCTTCTTTCTGAGCTTCCGAGTGATGTAAAGCTCGGTCTCTATGAGTGTCCGCATCCATACAAGCGCCTTGTGACACCGAAAATTTTAGATTGGTGCATGAGCACAGGTCGTTTTACTTATATGAAGGATACCTGTTGCGATGCGGTTGTCATTCGAGAGCGTGTGCAACAGCTAAAGGGTAGTGGTTTTAAGCTTTTAAATGCAAATTGCCAGACCTTTCTTGAGTCTATGCGCGATGGTGGCGACGGCTATTGTGGGATTATGTGTAATTTCCACCCGAAGCTTTATGCGTGGATGGGCAAAAACCTTAACAGTGACAAAGCAGATTTAGTCCAGTCTGTTATCGGAATCTTTGGCTTTACCGAGGTTGGCCTGCCATATCCGCGCACCGCTAAATATCATATGAATTTATGCGGTATCCCAACCGAGGATATTACGAGAAATCCTGCGGCAGGACCTCTCACCGACTATGCAAAAAGTTGCATGAAGCAAATGAAGCTCGCAACGGATTATCTTGAAAAAACTCTTGATATATGAAAAAATTTGCTTTATAATATCACTGAATCACAGGAAGTGATAGCTTGTTAAAATTAAAGAGAGTATGTTTTCGGTGTTGGTCGGTTGACTCGTCGGTTTTTGAATATCGATGCACGACCTGGCGACTATGTCGATTTTAAGTCGTGTTTCAATGTATCTCCTCATAACCCGAAGGTCGTAGGTTCAAATCCTGCCTCCGCAACCATAAAATAAGACCGAACACATTGTGCTCGGTCTTGTTTTTTTAAAAACTTTAGGAGAATGAAAAATGGAAAAGCTTGTTAAAAGAATAAACGAACTTGCAGCAAAAGCAAAAGCGCAGGGTTTAAGTGATGAAGAAAAGAATGAACAAACTGCACTCAGGCAGGAATATATTAAAAAATTCCGTCAAGGCATGGAAAACACTCTTAGCAACGTCTATATTGTAGATGAAAACGGCAACAAGAAAAAAGTTGAAAAGAAAAAATAACGGTCACGATTGTGACCGTTATTTCTATTTTTTCACTATTTTTAATTTTGATAACATTAAGTTTCCAAAGTCTGAGTGCCCGCTTTCCGTTGTGCATACCTCGCCAAACATAAAAAGACCGAGACCATCTGATTTTATGCCGTGTTCAAGTGTGCCCTTGA
Source organism: Eubacteriales bacterium (assembly GCA_045589235.1). Lineage (GTDB taxonomy): Bacteria > Bacillota > Clostridia > Oscillospirales > JAAYXM01 > RGIG7332. Next base: position 3,759 of record JAZNOR010000073.1, read on the forward strand.
GTCCTGCGCAACCAAAAATAATGGCGTCTTTATCATCGTAGAATTTTGCAATTCTCTCCTGCGCCTTGTCGGAGGGAAGATAGCGTAAGAACATTTTTTCATTTACATCACGACCTGAGAAAAGTCTGCCGTCTTTTACTGATAAGTGGGCATTGATTCCGTGCTCATCGGTTAGAGTAAGATGTTCAAAATCGCTCTCGGCAACACCGAGCTTTTTCTTTTCGCTATTAAACCAGGAAATAGCATCAACACCGTCTATTTTATCAATATATCTGTTGGTAAAAGAAATTTTATGCTCGCCTAAAATATCATAATGGACGTTTTCACAAATTGCAGTAAATTCAAAGCGGTCATCATCAATCAAGAACAGAGCTACTTGATTGCGACCATAAAGCAGAGCGCTCTCGCCCGTTTTCGGATCCATTGCAGCAGCACCGCCGACAAATGGAATCGCAAGTTTTGCGCAAAGCTTTTTCATAAATTCATTTTCTCCACCTGCGTTGCCGAAGAGAACAATGCCTGCTTTGAAATTACCGCTTGGAATTTTATTTAAGCACTCATCATACGTGCCACAAAGAGCAACGCCTGAAATGTCTTCTGGATATAGAAATGAGCGATGTGCGGTTTCATCTTCAAATCCTGCAAAGCCGAATGTGGCTGCGCCAAATTCTTTAACATCACGATATGATGGTGTGTAAAAACATAATTTCATAATAAACACTTCCTTTGACTAAAGTATATAATATTCAATTTAAAATGTAAAGGAATAAATTGGTTGTCAGATGCTAATGTCGTCGGATTTTATGTCTGAATTTGTCATAAACTGTTTGCAAAAGTAAAATATATGTGATAAAATGAAATTCAAAGAGGTTTTTATCTCAAAAAACATTATGGGGGTAATCTTTTATGAGCAGAAAACTGGTTTATGACATTCACGACAAGCCAAAGTTCGGTCACCTTATAGTGCTTGCAATTCAGCAGGTGCTCGCAATTTTGGCGGCAACAATCGCAGTGCCGACGATTATCGGACTTCCAACTCAGATTCCGGCAGCTATTTTGGGCGCAGGTATCGGTACTTTGGTATATCAGCTCTTTACAAAGTTTAAGAGCCCGGTATTCCTCGGCAGTTCTTTTGCATTCCTTTCATCGCTTTTCGTTGCGGTAGCATACGGATATTGCGGTATTATTTTAGGCTCAATCGTCGCAGGTCTTGTTTATGTACTTATCGCAATAATCATTCACTTTACCGGAACAAATTGGGTTGATAAGCTTATGCCTCCGGTTATCATCGGCCCGACCGTTGCACTTATCGGTTTATCACTTGCAGGTAGTGCAATGGGCGATATTGTAAAGGCTAATTCATCTGTTTTATATGGCGGAAATAACTTGGTTGCTCTCCTTTGCGGTTTAGTTGCTTTCTTTACAATTGTAATTTGCGCAACTCAGAAGAAGAAAAAGATGCCGCGCCTTATTCCGTTTATTATCGGTATTGCGGCAGGTTATGTAGCAGCTGCAATCTTTACATTCATCGGTATGGCTACAAAGTGTGATTATTTAATGATTATAAACTTCCAGCCAATTATTGATAATTTCTACACAGCAGACGGTGCATTCAGAGGAATTACCGCATTTGTTGACTATCCGCGCTTTGCACTTATTGAAGGTATAAAGGAGCTTATGTCAGGCAATATGTCTGAGGCTATCTTAAAGGCTAATCCGAATGCAACTCTTCTCAATGCAGGCGGCATTGTTGAAGTTATCATTGCGTTCTTACCGGTTGCGCTTGTTGTTTTTGCAGAGCATATCGCAGACCACAAGAACTTATCATCAATTATCGGTCATGACCTCATTAAGGAGCCGGGTCTTAAGGCAACATTACTTGGTGACGGTGTTGGTTCAATTGCGGGAACAATTTTTGGTATCTGCCCGAACACAACATACGGCGAGAGTGTTGGCTGTGTTGCTATCACAAGAAACGCATCGGTTATTACAATCACAGTAACTGCGTTTATGTGCATTGCGCTTTCATTCTTAAGTCCGCTTATGGCACTTTTACAGACAATTCCGTCTTGCGTAATGGGTGGCGTTTGCCTCACATTGTACGGATTCATTGCAGTTTCAGGTCTTAAGATGTTTAAGAACTTAGATTTAGACGATAATAAAAATCTGTTTGTTGTTGCTTCAATTTTAATTTCGGGTATCGGCGGTCTCGCTATCCAGATTCCGTATGCACTCGATGAAATCGGCGCAGTAGCTAAGACTATTCAGATTACTCCGATTGCAACAGCACTTATCATCGGTATCATAACAAATGCAATTCTCTCAAAGGTAGAGAAGGGCAAGGCTGAAAACGAAGAAGAGGATTAAAATGAAACAGTACAGTAACGTAACAATTCTTAATCATCCGCTTGTAAATCATAAAATTGCACTTTTGCGTGATGAAAGCACGAGTATGAAAGAGTTCCGCGAGCTGATTGAAGAAATCGCAACACTTATGACCTTTGAAGCGCTTAAAGACGGCGCTCCGCAGGAAACTCGCGAGGTTAAAACTCCGCTTGAAACCTGCACGCAGACGGTTATTTGCGACGGCTCAGTTGTTATCGTTCCGATACTTCGCGCAGGTCTTGGCATGGTTAACGGTGTCCATGTTCTTTTCCCGTCAGCTAAGGTGGGTCATATCGGTCTTTATCGCAATGAGGAAACTTTAGAGCCACAGGAGTATTACTGCAAATTACCGGAAGGTATTGAAGATAAGCTTGTGCTTTTGGTTGACCCGATGCTTGCAACGGGCGGCAGTGCATGCGATGCAATTACTATGCTTAAAAAGCGTGGCTGCAAGAATATTAAGTTCATGGCAGTAATCGGCGCTCCAGAGGGTGTTGAGCGTGTTGCAGAGGCACACCCCGATGTGCACATTTATGTTTCAACACTCGACCGTTGCCTTAATGAGAATGGATATATTCTTCCGGGTCTCGGTGATGCAGGAGACCGTTTATTTGGCACAAAATAGATAAAATAATTACACGAAAAGGCAACTATCATAGTTGCCTTTTTCTGTTTCATATAGTAAAATTAAACTTAAAGATTTTTATATGGAGATGGGAAATATGAGACAGTATTTATTACCGAATGAAGGACAGTTTTACAAGGCAAACTTGCATTGCCATTCAACCGTTTCAGACGGAAGAGGAACACCCGAACAGATGAAGGAATGTTACAAATCGCACGGCTATCAGATTCTTGCTATTACCGACCATGAAATTGTTGCAGATCACTCGGATTTAACCGATCCGGACTTCCTTATGCTTACAGGTTTTGAATATGCTTTCCTTGAACCGCTTGATGATTGGCGCGACGCAGAGACACTTGAAATTAACTTTTTCGCGCGTGATCCACATAATACAACACAGTTTTGCTTTACTCCTGCAAGATGCTTGCACAACTCTAAGGAGGATATTGAAAAGGCAAATATTGTAGGCGATCTTTACCCGCGTGAGTATAGCTTTGAAAGTGTTCAGCATGTTATCGACGAAGGCGTTAAGCACGGATATATTGCAAGTATAAATCACCCGAGTTATTCATACATAAAGCCTGAGTTTTTTGGAAAATTCAAGAACATTTTTGCTATGGAAATCTGCAATCAGGGTTGCCTTTATCCTTGCAATGAGTACAACACACAGATGTATGATGAAGTGCTCAGAATGGGTAATAAAATCAGCTGTATCGGTGCAGATGACAACCATTGGTTTGATATTTATGACGATAAAGAAGATATCCGCCCGTGGGCACACACTATGATTAAAGCAAAGAGCTTAACCTATGACGATGTATTTGCAGCTCTCGAAAACGGCGACTTCTATGCGTCTCAGGGTCCGCGCATTGAGGAGCTTTATATTGAAGATGGTAAGGTTTATATTAAAACCTCCAAGGCAAAAGTTATCGCAATGCAAACCGGTGGCAGACGTTACAAAACAGTACATGCTCCGGCAGGCGAGGATGTAACTGAGGCTGTATTTGATGTGCCGGATGATAATTATATCAGATTCGATGTAGTTGACGGTTACGGTCGCCACGCAAACACAAGAGGATATTTCTTAAAGTAAATAATAAGTCCGACAGCTTTTGCTGTCGGACTTTTATGTTGAATTTAATTTATATTGTATGATATAATATAAATTAGCAAGGAGGTTTTATTATGAAAAAGTGGATTAAAAAATTAACTTCAATTATATTATGTTTTACATTTATATTGCCTTTTGTGCCTGCAGTTGATGCATCGGGCGCAGGAACGATTAATTTTTTCTTCGTAAATAATTTAACCGGAGCAGTTACCTTTGGATATATAAATGAGAACGAGAGCAGTGTCGCGGTTAAAATCGAAAATGCAGCAGGAACTTTTTATAATAAAACACATAATTTAAGCGACGGCAAACTCGCACTTTATGCCATTCCGCTTGAAGGAGAAGGTAAATTCAAGCTTACAGTTGGTGAAGTTGAGCGAAACTTTCACTATTTATCTGAAGATTATGCCGAGGAATTTCCCGATGTAACGCTTTCGGATGTCAAAAGCGCAATCAGTTCGCTTAGTTCTGAAGGTCATCCATATCTTTTCGGTAATGATAAAACATTTGCTGATTTATCAGCTAAAATTTTAAGCGGCAAGGATGCATATTTAACAAAAAGCTATGCTGAGATAAAGAAAGATGCAACGTCATATCTCGGCAAAGCACCCGTGCCTATAACTACCGACATATCTAAAAACTCATACATAAGCCGTGGATTTGAGGGCTGGGAAATCGTTATGAAGTGCGCCTTTGTTTATTTAATTGAGGGCGATGAGGCTTATGCCGAGCGCGCATATCAAGAGGCAAGCTATTTTGCATCAATGGAAACCTGGGGAACTCTTCAGCATATTGATAACAATCAGACTGCTTTTGCGGTAGCATTGTGCTATGACTGGCTTTATGACTGGCTTGGTCTTGGAAGACGTGCAGAGCTTTCAGAAGCGCTTCGAGAAAAACATCTCGACACAATCTATGATATGTATTTAAATCCGAGCGCTCCAGAATATCAGATTACGTTGTATCTCCATTATTACGGTGCAAGCAATCACACGATAATTGATAATTCTTCCGTTGCAATCCAGGCGCTCGCGCTTGCTGATATAGATAAGGATTACAGCGCGGCACTTATTGCAGGTGCACTTAATAATTTAAACGCTCCGATTGCAACGCTCGCTCCAGACTCTATTTGGAAAGAGGGCGCAGGCTACTGGACATTTGCAGGTCCTTTCATCGCGCGAATGTTAAGTGCATTTGACTCATCAATCGGCACGACATTTGGCTATAAAGATTTGCCAACGGTTAAAAATTTCGGTTATTTCCCGATATATCAGCAGTCATCGCAGGGCAGATTCATATATTCCGATAACGGCGAGGGTGTTGACCATTCACCGTCCCGTTTCTACTTTGCGGAACTTTGTGAAGATGAGGGAATGCAGGCATACTGCCTTGAAGATTCAACTCCGGACCCGCTTCTTTGCATCTGGTATGACTCTGATAAGATCTATGAAACCACCGATGCATTCCAAAAGGATATGCTTTATCGTGATGGCGACACAGTTTCTTTCAGAAGCACATGGGAGGGCGAGAATGAGCTCTTTGCGGCAATGGCAGTTTCGCCTGTAAGTCGTGCAAAAGCATTCCAGAATTTAGGTTCGTTTATTATTGATGCCCTCGGAGAGCAGTGGATTAAAAACCCGGGTCGCGATAGTTATTCGCTTCCGCAATATTACCTTGCAGCAGAGGGAAGTCCGCGCTGGACATATTATTGCACACGTGCCGAAGCAAACAGCTGTGTGGTTATAAATCCCGATTTAAGCGGAGGGCAGAGCCTTAAATCAACAGATAAAATTGACGGTTTCGACAGTGGCATTTCGAATGCTTATGCATATGCAGATTTGACAAATACATATCCGCAGGTTACATCCTACAAACGTGGCTTGCAGATGTATGATTTCAGACGCAAAGTCTGGCTTCGTGATGAAATAAAGCTGGCAGAGCCGAGCGATGTGTATTCATTTATAAACGTTTATCGTTCGGATATTGAAATTACATCGGATGGCGCAATTCTCAAAAAAGGCGATAAGAAGATGCTTGTTAAAATCTTCTCCGATGCAGATTATTCGCTCAGAATTATGGATGCAGCACCGCTTCCGACTTCTCCGAACCCCGAAGGACAGACGGATTGGACGGTAAATCTTAAACGCCTTGCACTTGTATTTGAGGATGCGGAAGAGGTTAATGTTGATGTGGTTTTCGTTCCGTTCTATGGTGATGTTGTGCCTGAGGTTTCTAAACCTTCGGGTGAAATTACCGAATGGAGCATTGATGAAAATACCGAAACCTTACCTGTTATCGATTCAATTTCAGTTGACGGAAAGAAAATCAATGACTTTGACAGTAATGTGAATTTTTACCGAGTAATTGCAGATAGTGCAAACCCCGTAATTACAGCAACATCGTCTGATGGAACTGTTTCCGTTAAGAAAGAAGAGTCTTACCACCGTGTTACGGTTACAAATGCAAGTGGTTTTTCAAATGACTACTTCTTGTCGGTTGCAATTTGCGGTGAAGTTGTTGCAGACACGGTCATCGGTGGTGGCTGGTCAGGCGGCGAATATATTGTAAAAGGAAATTATGGAAATAAGGCAGACATTATGATGCGCGGCCTTGGCAGTAATTCCATTATGTCGTATTTTAAGCTTGATTTGAGCAGCATTCCTGCAGGCAAAAAGGTTAAAAAGGTCACATTAAGATTAAATGGTTACCGTTGGAGTAATTATACTGCCCCGGAAAACCTTGATTATTATCTGTTAGACCCTGATTCATGGCAGGAGAATACAGTATCGCATTACACGGCGCCACTTCGCCATCATTATAACTATAGCGGAACATCTCAGTCATGGTATCCTGTGGAAAAATTGGTAAATGGCGAATATGTAACGTGTGATTATGATGTGCAGGAAAAACACGCATTTAATAATACAATATCGCAGAGTATAACTCCGGCTGAAGAGTACTATGTGGCAGAAGAATTTGATATAACCGAGCTTTATGAGAAAAACGGAGAGAAATCTGACCTTTCTTTTGCTATGCTTTTATCCGGCGGAAAGTCTAGTTACTTCTATTTCGCGTCTAAAGAGCATGCAAATGAAAATTTAAGACCGACTGTTTTAGTTGAGTTTGATGAAGAAACTCCGACTATTGACAGCATTTCGGTAGACGGAGTTGCAATTGAGAATTTCGACAGCAATATAAACTATTACAATGTGTTTGCAAACAGCCTCACACCGGAAGTCAAGGCAACTTCGCAAAACGGCGAAATTACCGTAAAGCACGAGAAAAATTACACTCGTGTTACCGTAACGGGTGAAAACGGTGCATCGCGTGACTACTTCTTATGGCTTACAATTAAAAGAAGAGTTGTTGCAGATACGGTTATCGGCGGCAGCTGGTCGGGCAGTGATTATCTCGTAAGAAATAATTACGGCGCGGCTACCGAGATTGTTATGCGAGATCTCAGTAAGTGGTCACTTATGTCATATTTCAAGCTTGACTTAGGGAATATTCCTGCTGATAAAAAGGTTAAAAAGGTCACATTAAAATTAAACGGATACCGCTGGAGTAATTATACAGATAGTGAAAATATTGAGTATTACTTATTAGACTCGGATTCCTGGCAGGAGGATACCGTTACGCATTATAATGCACCACTCCGTCATTATTATGACTATGATGGCACAGGTCGTGCATGGTACCCGATACAGGAATTAGTCGATGGCGAATATGTAGACCGCAATTGCGATATGCAGGTTAAGCATACATTTAAGAGTACGATATCGCAGGATACCGCTAAGTCGGAAGAATACTATGCAAAGGATGAGTTTGACATAACCGAATTATACAAGAAAAACGGTGAAAACTCTGAGCTTTCGTTTGCAATGCTGCTTTCAAGCGGTCGCTCAAGCTATTATTACTTTGCATCAAAAGAGCATGGAAACAAAGCATATCGTCCTGAGGTTATAATTGAGTATGAGGATGAAATCAGCGAAGAGGATAAAGCATTAGTTGAAGCTGCAAAAGCAGAGGTTGCAAAGCTTGCAGATAACTCAGCAGAAGTCGCAGCAGAAATTTCAAACTTTGACGCAGCAGTTGATGCAATGCTTGATGACAATATTCTTTCAGACGAAGAAAAAGCAAGCATTGAAGAAATGAAAGCTGATATGAATATGAAGTGCGGCGTTCTCAATCTCCGCTTTCAAATTACGGCAGGAGTTACAAGCAGCAGTGCAACGAGTGATATAAGATTCATCACCACTGTTGACTCATTAAAGTACAAGGAAACAGGATTCTATATCACGATTGGTAATAACAAAACGCGCAAATCAACACGCTATGTTTACACAAGTCTTATTGGTAGAAACGGTGAAGCAGTGACGAATTATACACCGAGTGCTCTTTTCCCGTTATCAAAATATTTTTCAACATTCTCAATCTGGAATATACCAAACAGTGCGTTTGGCACACCGATAACCGTTCAGGCGTTTGTTGTAAATAAGGATGGAACGGAAATACTTGGTGTGGAAAAAACAAGAAGTGTAAATAACTACATCAAGAAATAGCAAGACGAGTATTTTTAAAATTACAAAAATACAATTTTTTTAAACCTACTTTACCTTTTTAATGCGTTGTGTTATAATATTTTGCATATGTATAAAACTAAGCAATATGAAATAAATATCAAGGAGCAGAAAATATGAACATTTCACCGTTACAGAAATCAAGATATGAATACACCCCGAAGCTTCCGCAGATGCTCAGAGGAGGTATCTCTGAAATCAGCGTGTCAGAGGGCGCAGAAACCAAGAGTGTTGCAGATTGCGAAAAGATTCAGGCACTTTTCCCGAATACCTATGGCAAAAAGGAAATTGTTTTTGAGAAGGGCAGCAACACATCTGTGGCAAAAAAACAGGTTGTAGGCGTTATTCTCTCAGGTGGTCAGGCACCGGGTGGTCACAATGTTATTTGTGGCTTATATGATGCCCTTAAATCAACAAATTCTGAGAATGTCCTCTATGGTTTCAAGAACGGTCCGAGCGGTCTTATTGAAGATGATTATGTTATTTTCGATGATGCGTATATCGATGCATACAGAAACACAGGTGGCTTTGATATTATTGGCTCAGGCAGAACAAAGCTTGAAACAAAGGACCAGTTTGCAATCGTTTCTGAGGTTTGCAAGAAGCATGGAATTACTGCTGTTGTTATCATTGGTGGTGACGATTCCAATACAAATGCGGCTGTTTTAGCGGAATATTTTGCAGCAAATAATACGGGTGTTCAGGTTATCGGTTGTCCGAAGACTATTGACGGTGACCTCAAAAATGAGGACATTGACTGCTCGTTCGGATTTGATACCGCAACAAAAACATACAGCGAAATCATTGGTAATATCGAACGCGATGCAAATTCAGCTAAAAAATATTGGCACTTTGTTAAGGTAATGGGTCGCTCAGCTTCACACGTTGCACTTGAATGTGCGCTCAAAACACAGCCCAATATCTGCCTTATTTCTGAAGAAGTAGCAGAAAAGAAGATGTCACTTTCACAGATTGCAGACTATATTGCAGATTCAGTTGCAGCACGTGCGGCAAATGGAGAAAACTTCGGCGTTGCACTTATTCCGGAGGGTGTTGTGGAATTTGTTCCGGAGTTTTCGGTTTTGATTTCTGAAATTAACGAGCTTTTGGCGGGCAATAAGGCTGATGAATTTAATGCACTTGCAACTTGGGCAGATAAGTATGAGTTCATCAAAAATGGCTTAACAAAGGCTTCGATGGAAGTTTTTGCAATTCTTCCGCAAGGCATTCAGCAACAGTTATTCTTAGAGCGTGACCCGCATGGTAACGTTCAGGTTTCACTTATCGAATCTGAAAAATTATTCTCGGCGATCGTTGCAGATAAGCTTGCAGCTCGCAAGAAAGATGGAACATATAGCGGCAAATTCTCACCTATTCATCACTTCTTAGGTTATGAGGGAAGATGCGCTTTCCCGTCAAACTTTGATGCAGATTATTGCTATTCGCTCGGATACAATGCATTTATGCTCATTCAGTATGGCTATAATGGATATCTTTCAAAAATATCAAACCTTTCAAAGCCTGCTGATGAGTGGGTTGCAGGCGGTATGCCAATTACCAAAATGATGAACATTGAAAGACGTCACGGTGAAGATAAACCGGTTATCAGAAAGGCTTTAGTTGAGCTTGACGGTAAGCCGTTTAAGTATTTTGAAGCGCGCAGAGATGCATGGGCAGTTAAAACTGATTATGTATATCCGAGTGCAATTCAGTATTACGGACCGTCTGAAGTTTGCGACATAACAACTGTAACTTTGGCTCTTGAAAAAGAATAAGTCTCAAACCCTCCGCCATCGGTGGAGGGTTTAAATATAATTTTCTGAGAAATTCTGAAAAAACTATTGACTTTACTAAACTAAAGTGGTAAAATGAGAAAAAATTGAACTGAGAAGGTAACTAATATGAACTTGGCTCTTATGAACACAAGTAAATATTTCTTTAGCTTTAGCGTAGCCTTTTATTTTGGTTATGCTTATTTTGCTATGAAAAAGTTACTTGTGAGTTTAAAGAGCAGTTTTTAAAAATTGTTTCAGATAATATTAAAACCTCACTTGTAACTTGTGCAAGTGGGGTTTTTCTACTTTGAAAGGAAGGCAGAAAAATGGCAAGCAAATTAGAAGAAGCAAGAAAAATTATTAATGATGTTGATTTGAAAATGGCAGAGCTTTTCGTCCAAAGAATGCGAGCTGCCGAAATAGTTTATGAGCATAAAAAAGAATTTGGGCTGCCAATTTTAGACCAGAAACGTGAAGATGCAATTATTGAAAAAAACTCTGCAATGATTGAAGATGCAGTGTTAAAGGGTTATTATATTGACTATATCAAGCACCTTATGTCTGTTTCAAGAGCTTATCAATATCGTATGCAATCAGGCCTTAAGGTTGCATATAGCGGTGTTGAGGGAGCGTTTGCGCACATTGCAGCAGGAAGAATTTTCCCGGATAGTAGCAGGGTATCACATCGCGACTTTAAATCGGCATATGACGCGGTTGTAAACGGCGATTGCGATGTGGCTGTTCTTCCGATTGAAAACAGCTATGCAGGTGAAGTGGGGCAGACGATTGATATTATATTCTCAGGTGGGCTGTTTATAAACGGAATATATGAGCTTGAAATTCATCAGAATTTACTTGGACTCCCTGATGCTACTACGCGGGACATAAAGAAGGTTACAAGCCATTCGCAGGCATTATCCCAATGCCATGAATACATTAAACAAAAAGGTTATGATACCGAGGAGGCAAATAACACAGCACTTGCTGCAAAGACGGTTGCAGAACTAAATGATAAATCGCTTGGCGCCATCGCAAGTGTTGAAACAGCGGAAATTTACGGCCTCAAAGTTTTGGAAGCAAACATTAACAAAAGCGGAGAGAATACAACTCGTTTTGCAGTTTTATCTAAGGTTCGCGCAACGTCGCCGTCGCTATCAAATTCCGTTTTGATGTTTACTGTTAAAAATGAGGCGGGCTCTCTTGCAAACGCCATAAGCATCATAGGAAAATACGGATATAATATGACGGCGCTAAGAAGCAGACCGCTTAAGAAGCACTCATGGCAATACTATTTTTATGTTGAGATTGACGGAACAACAGATAGTGAGGAGGGCCAGAAAATGATCCGAGAATTAAATGAGGTTTGCGACAAGCTTAAAATAGCAGGCACCTTTGCACCACACAGCGAGATTTGAGGTTGATAACGATGAATATACATTTAAATTTAAAAGATAACAGCTACGACATAATCGTAGAAAGAGGAATTTTAAAAGAAGCCGGAAAGCATCTGAAGTTAGACAGGCGCGTTCTCATTGTAACCGATTCAGGAGTTCCCCAAATGTATGCTGAGACGGTTGCGAAGCAATGCAAGGAGCCGGTTGTATGTACAGTTAAGACGGGTGAGGATTCAAAAAGCCTTGAAACGTTCGGGGAGCTTCTTCAAAAGATGCTTGATAATAACTTTTCAAGAAAGGATTGTGTTGTTGCAGTAGGTGGCGGAGTTGTAGGAGATCTTTCGGGATTTGCGGCGTCGGCATATATGCGAGGTATTGATTTTTATAACATACCAACCACATTACTTTCACAGATTGATTCTTCCATCGGAGGAAAGACGGCAATTAACTTCGGCGGTGTAAAAAACATTGTGGGGGCTTTTTATCAGCCGAAGAAAGTTCTTATAGACCCCGAGCTTTTAAATACATTGCCGGAAAGACAAATTTCAAACGGGCTCTCTGAAGCAATTAAAATGGCGTTAACCTCTGATAAAGAGCTTTTTGATATATTTGAAAACGGAGATATTAAAGGTAATATTGATACTATTATAATCCGTTCACTAAATATTAAAAAGAATGTTGTCGAACAGGATGAAAAGGAAGCAGGGCTTAGAAAGATACTTAATTTCGGCCATACAATCGGGCACGGAATCGAAGTAAGCACACAGTTATATCATGGTGAATGTGTTGCGCTCGGGCTCATACCTATGTCTGATGCAAAGATAAGGCAAAGAGTTATAAACGCACTTAAAAAATGCAAGCTTTATAATACTCCTGAATTTGACTGGGATGCAATCAAAGATGCGGCATTTCACGATAAAAAGGCAGATGGCGAGACAGTAACTGTTACAATGGTTTCTGATGTTGGCTCATTTGAACTTAAAAGCATGAAATGCAGTGATGTTATAGATATGGCAAAAAGTTGTCTGGAAGGGTGAGATAAATGAAAAACACATTCGGAAACAGCGTTTCGGTTACGATATTTGGTGAAAGCCACGGTGAATACATAGGTGCTGTAATTGACGGATTAGCGCCCGGAATAGAAGTAAGTGAAGACTATATAAAGCATATGCTTTTGTTGAGAAGGCCTGATGGTAAGATTTCCACACCGCGAAAGGAAAAAGACGAGTTTAAGCTTGTAAGCGGTGTTATAAACGGAAAAACAACGGGCACCCCAATAACTATTCTAATTCCGAATGAGAATGTTAAAAGCGGTGACTATTCACAGATGAAAACCATTGCAAGACCTTCTCATGCAGACTATACTGCAGAGTGTAAATATCACGGATTTCAGGATTCACGTGGTGGAGGTCATTTTAGCGGAAGAATAACTGCGGCACTTGTTGCGGCAGGTGCAATATGCAAATTTGCATTGGAACAAAAGGGAATACATATAGGTACCCATGTGAAGAAATGCGCAGGGATTTCGGACAGGGAGTTTGAAGCTTTAATAAATGATATTGAAGCACTGAATAAAAAAACATTTGCAGTTCTTGATAATTCCCTTGTTGAGGAAATGACAAATGCAATTCTTAATGCGGCGTCAAACGGCGATAGTGTTGGCGGTGTTCTTGAAACTGCGATTGTCGGGATCCCGGAAGGTGTTGGAGAACCTTGGTTTGATTCGATTGAAAGTGTGCTTTCGCATATGCTGTTCTCTATCCCTGCGGTTAAGGGTGTTGAATTCGGAAAAGGCTTTGGTTTTGTCGATATGAAGGGCTCTGAAGCGAATGATGCAATGCGAATTGAAAACGGAAAAATTGTAACGGTCACAAATAATAATGGTGGCATAAACGGTGGCATTACAAACGGTATGCCGATAATATTCAGAACTGCGATTAAGCCTACTCCTACAATTTTCAAACCGCAAAACACGGTGGATTTTAAAAATATGAAAGAAGCGGTTCTTGAACCTAAAGGCAGACATGACCCGGCAATCGTACACAGAGCAAGAATTGTTCAGGACGCGGCAGCTGCTATTGTGTTATGTGATGCACTCAGCTTAAGATTTGGAACAGATTGGTTGAGGTAAGACTATGAAGAAATACGGCTGCATAGGAAAAAAACTGACACATAGCTTTTCGAAAGAGGTTCATGCAAGACTCAGTGATTATAAATATGAACTTATAGAGCTTTCAGAAGATGAAATCGAACCTTTCTTTAATAACAAAGACTTTGAAGCAATCAATGTAACAATCCCGTATAAACAAACGGTTTTTCCGTATCTTTATTATATAAGTGATATTGCAAAAAGAATTGGCGCAGTAAATACCATTGTAAATAAAGAGGGCAAACTATACGGCTACAATACCGATTATTACGGAATGAAAGCGCTTATCAAAAAAGTGGGGATTTCTCTTAATGGTAAAAAAGTACTGATTCTCGGCACTGGCGGAACAAGCAAGACCGCGCAGGTGGTGTCAAAGGATTTGGGTGCATGTGAAATTATAACGGTAAGCAGAAAAAAAGGCGAAAATTGCATAACCTATGAAGATGCAATAAGGGCTCATTCGAATGCACAAGTTATTATAAATACCACGCCGTTGGGCATGTATCCCAATTGCGACTCAAAACCAATTGATATTTCATACTTTAATGAATTAGAGGGTGTTATTGATGCAGTGTATAATCCGCTATGCACCAATCTTGTATTAGATGCAAAGAAAAAAGGAATAAAAGCCGAGGGCTGCTTGTATATGCTTGTTATGCAAGCGGTGGTTGCAGCCGAAAAATTTCTTGATACTGAGATTTCAAAAAACGTTGCAGATGAAGTTTTTGCATCTGTTTTATCATCAAAAGAAAACATTGTGCTGACGGGTATGCCCGGCAGCGGTAAAAGCACAATCGGAAAACTAATTAATATTGAAGGCTTTGATTTTGTTGATACCGATGAAGAAATAGTAAAACGCGCAGGCTGCACAATTAAAGAGCTTATTAATACCAAAGGTGAAAAGTATTTCAGAGATTTGGAAACAGAAGTCATACGTGAGGTATCGCAAAAAAGCTCGCGTATTATTTCAACAGGCGGCGGCGCGATATTAAGAGAAGAAAATGTGCATTATCTTAAGAGAAACGGAAAACTGTTCTTTATTGATGCCGATATCGAAAGATTAAAGGCAACTGATGACAGACCACTGTCTGACACTTTTGAAAAGCTTAAAAAGTTATATTCGGAACGAATCGGAATTTACAAAAATTGCGCAGATGTGATTGTGCCCGATATGGCAACGCCCGAGGCAGAAGCCGAGTATATAATTAAAAAACGAATGGAGCTTAAACAATGAAAATTCTCGTTATAAACGGACCAAACTTGAATATGCTCGGAATACGCGAGCCTGACCATTACGGAAGGGAAACATACTCTGACTTATGCAATAAAATACAAAGCTATTGTGACGGCAAAAACATTGAAGTTAAGCTGTATCAATCCAACCATGAGGGAGATCTTGTTGATGAGATACAAAAGGCTTACGGCGATGCAGACGGCATTGTTATCAATCCGGGCGCATATACCCACACCAGCATTGCAATTTTAGATGCAGTTAAGTCGGTTAATATTCCAACCGTTGAAGTTCACATTTCAAAGGTTGAAGAACGCGAAGACTTCAGGCAGATAAGCTATATAAGACTCGCGGCAGTTAAAACAATTACAGGGCATGGAACAGATGGATATCTTGAAGCCATTGACTATTTGACAGAAGGTAGATAAAATGATCGCAAAATTTAAACCTTGTAAGCTTAAAGGCGTTATAAGTGCACCACCATCGAAAAGTATCGCGCACAGATATTTGATAGGTGCGGCATTGTCGGGCGAGATATGCCACATATCCGGTGTTGACTTTAGTGAAGACATCCTTGCAAGCATTGATTGCTTAAAGTCACTGGGAGCTGAAATAGCTGTAAATAATGACACGGTAAGCGTTAACCCGTGCAGGTTTATGAAGGTTAAAAATACCGTTTTAAATTGCAGGGAAAGCGGTAGCACATTGAGGTTTTTTATTCCGATTGCTTTATGCTTAGGTGAGGAAGTTAAATTGCAGGGAAGCGTGCGCCTTTTTGAAAGGCCGCTTGATGTTTATGCCGAGCTTTGCAAGGAAAAAAACTTTTTATTTAAAAAGGAGGAAAGCTCGGTAACCGTTTGCGGAAATCTTAAAAGCGGAGATTATGAAATTAGGGGAGATATAAGCAGTCAGTTTATTACGGGGCTTATATTTGCGCTTGTATATCTTGGAGAAAATTCAAAAATTAAGATTACGCCGCCATTTGAAAGCAAGTCATATGTAAATCTCACGATTTCCGCGCTCAAAGCATATGGTGCGGATGTAGCGTTTTCAGATGAATACACAATAGAAATCAGAAAAACGCAGTTGCATGCGAATTCGGGCAGAATAGAGGGAGATTATTCCAATGCGGCTTTTCTTGATGCATTCAATTATCTCGGCTCGGAAATAGAAATAAATAACCTTATTCCCGATAGCCTTCAGGGCGATCGCGTATATAAAGAATATTTTGAAAAGATATCATATGGTACGCCAACTCTTGATATTTCGGATTGCCCCGACCTTGGTCCAGTGCTTATCGCTCTTGCATCGCTTAAAAACGGCGCGATTCTTACGGGTACAGACAGGTTGAAAGCAAAGGAAAGCGACAGAGGAGCCGCAATGCATGAGGAGCTAAAAAAACTGGATGGCGGGCTTATCTTTGGAGATAACTGCATAACCGTGCCTAAACAACAGCTTAAAAACAACGGTGTTACACTTTGCGGACACAATGATCATAGAATTGTTATGGCAATGTCTGTTATACTTTCAAGCCTGGGTGGAGAAATAGCAGGAATTGAAGCGGTTAAAAAAAGTTACCCCGGATTTTTTAATAATATTTTGGAACTTGGCGCAGAGGTAGAGATAAAATGATAGTAGATGTAAGCAAAAAAATATTGATAGTAGGACTTGGCCTTTTAGGCGGAAGCTATGCCAGAGTTTTAAAGCGATTTGGATTTCATATAAGCGCAATTACAAAAGAGCAAAATTCAATAGATTATGCTTTGAGAGAACGGATTATTGACGAAGGCGCGGCAGAGATTGACGAAAGACTTATCGGAGAAGCGGACCTCGTTATTTTCGCCCTTTATCCGCACGTTTTTGTGGAATGGATCGAACAAAACCAAAGCTTATTTAAAAGTGGAGCAATCATAACCGATGTAACGGGTGTTAAGGGTAGCATTGTGTATAAAATTCAGAATATGCTTAGAGAAGATGTTGAATTTATTGCGGCGCACCCAATGGCAGGCCGAGAGGTTTCGGGTGTTGAAAACAGCACAGACAGAATGTTTTCAGGCGCAAACTACATTGTAACGCCAACAGACAAAAACACTCCTGAAGCAATAAACACTTGCCTTGAGCTTGGCAGACTTCTCGGGTTTTCAAATGTTACCACACTTTCACCGGAAGAACACGATGAAATGATAGGATTTCTTTCTCAGCTTACTCACTGCATTGCAATCACTCTTATGACTTGCAATGACAAGGAAAATATGGAGAAGTTTACGGGTGACTCATTCCGTGACCTTACTCGTATTGCACGAATAAATGACCTTATGTGGAGCGAACTTTTTGTTGCAAACAAGGAGGCTCTGCTAAGTCAAATGGATATGTTTATAAATAAATTCAATGAACTTAAAACAATGCTTGAAACAGACGATGTCGATGGTATGAGAGAAATGATGCGCCATTCAACGAAGCGCAGAGCATTATTTGATAAAGAATAACGATATCGGAGGATATTAAAATGAATATGAACTTCAAACGCAAATTACCAATACCTATGGAGATAAAGGAAGAATTTCCTCTATCATACAAGTATGAACAATTAAAAATAAAAAGAGATATAGAAATAAAAGCAATATTTGAGGGCCAGGATGACAGACTTATTCTCATTATCGGTCCATGCTCGGCAGACCATGATGACAGTATGTTAGATTATATTTCGCGTTTAAGAGGGGTTCAGGAAAAGGTTTCTGATAAAATCCTTATTATTCCGCGAATCTACACCAATAAACCGAGAACAACCGGTGAAGGATATAAAGGAATGCTTCATCAGCCGGATCCGCAAAAGGAATCGGATATGTTAAAAGGCGTTATAGCGATCAGAAAGCTCCACTTGAGAGCGATACAAGAAACTGGCTTTACCTGCGCAGATGAAATGCTATATCCTGAAAACTACAGATACTTATCTGATCTTCTTGCATACGTTGCAATCGGAGCAAGATCGGTTGAAAACCAAAAACACAGACTTACTGCAAGCGGGCTTGATATTCCGGTCGGAATGAAGAATCCGACATCGGGAGATATATCTGTAATGATGAACTCCATAACCGCTGCACAACACTCTCACACATTTATTTACAGAGGATGGGAGGTTGAGAGTCAGGGAAATCCTCTTTCACATGCAATTTTGAGAGGTTATGTAAATAAACACGGTCAGTCGATGCCGAATTATCACTACGAAGATCTGATACATCTTGCAGAAACATATGAGAAATCAGGATTAAGTAATCCCGCAGTTATTATTGATACTAATCACGCTAACTCCGACAAAAAGTGGATGGAGCAGCCGAGAATTGCAAAAGAAGTTCTGCATAGCTGCCGCCATTCCAATGACGTTAAAAAGATAGTTAAGGGTCTTATGATAGAAAGCTATATTGAAGACGGAGCTCAAAAACCAAATGAAAGTGTTTACGGCAAATCGATTACCGATCCTTGTCTCGGTTGGGAAAAGACAGAAAAGCTAATCTATGATTTGGCAGACGTATTATAAAAGAAATAAATACTGAGTGTTTTGACAATGCAAATATTTGTTGTTATTTACACAAAATAGTTTTTTTTAGAAAAACGGTTGATTTCTATAAAAAAAGAAATTATAATGTATATATTATATGGGGTATGTACTTTTGGGTTATAACATAGTGTTTAATGCTATGTTGTAATAGATAATTTTATGGGAGGAATTTAAAATGAGTAAAGCACTAAAAAGAGCGGTTGCTCTTGCTCTTGCAGGCGT
>JAZNOR010000074.1:0-5410 GCA_045589235.1 Eubacteriales bacterium
ATAGATTCAGTGGGAATCTTAGTATGGGATGCAGATGCAACACCGGAGGAAGCATTAGCAACAATAGACAACTGTGATAGAGTATATGAAGGCGGCGAATATGACGCAGCAAATGTACGCTTGTTCACAAGTACAGAAGGAATACCGGCGAAGGAATTAGGCGACCTGATATCATTCAGAGCATATATTAAGTATGCAGATGGCACATATGGATATAGCCGAATCATATCTGATTACTCACCGAGAACATACTGCTATAACCGAATTAATGCAAATGCAAATGCAAAAGAAGTAGCATTAATGGTAGCAATATTAAACTACGGTGCAGCAGCACAGCAGCACTTTGGTTGGAAGACAGAAGACTTAATGAATTCTGAGTTAAGTGCAGCACAGCAGGAAGTACCGTGGGATGGCACATTAGTAAGAAGTAATTGGGAAATACCGGCAGAGAAGGAAGGAAACCTTGGCAGAGATAGTGAAATCACAAGCCGAGGAGGAAACCTTGACTTATTAGGAGCAATCAATTACAGGTACTATTTCAAGACAAGTAAAGAAGTAGCAAGTGCTAAGATACTTTGTTGGACAGAAGCAGACTATAACGCAGCAGAAGTACTAACAACAGAGAACGCAAGTGTATTAGCGGATCTTGAGTGGTCAAGTGCAAATAGCCGATATGAGTATGTATATGAAGGGTTAGCAGCAAAAGAGATGTTCTCGCCGATATATGCATGCGCATGGATTACAGACACAGAAGGCAATGAATATTTCAGTGGAGTAGTAGCTTATTGTCCGGAGAGATTTGGATATCTTAATCAGAATAAGAATGATGCAAACAATCCGTATCTCGATGAGCTTTCAAGAGCGATTGTAGTATATGGAGATGCAGCAAGAGCCTTCTTCGGTTAATAAAGAACACGTTGAAAGGAGAGAGAAAACAATGAAGTACGAGGCACCGATCGCAAAGATCTACGAGTTAGATGCAGACATTATCGCTACATCTACAGGCGGCAACACAACTCCAGATGATGAACTCTAAGGAGTAGGGAGTATGTAACACAATCTCCCTAAACAAGAAAAAAGAAGCGGTGCTTTTATTGCATCGCTTCTTTTTGTATAACGAAAAATCATGTTAAGTCCTGGTGGCTTTAAAGAGGCTTTGTCCATAAATCAAAATTCTTAATTGTGTTAGAATAAGTTGTCCGGCCAGTTAAAAACAAAACACAATGGAGGATTTGTTCATAAAAAAGAAGTAGCAGACACAAAAGCATAAGAGTGGTAATGAACACTTTTGGTGTAGAGGATATTATGATAAAATGGTGGAGCGTAATAAAAAGTAAATAAAAAGCCGTTTTAAGAGGCAAGGCGATGGAAAATTTGCGGTTGGCAGATCTTTCAACTAGCCCATAGACGTGACCAATAACTATGATTTGTATTACTTTTTCAAAATGTCGGATTTGACCCATAAATCACCGTATTATACCAAAGAAATATTTTCTGTAAAAGTATATAATCAAATTAAAAGATACGGGAGGGATTTTTGTGAAAAAAGTAATTAAACCAATAGCATTATTACTTGTTCTGGCATTATTTACCGGATTTATGCCGAGTTTTGCGCTGGCAGAGGAAGCGCCTGTGCTTATTTCTGCTCCGGCAGGTCTTGCGCTTGACAATGGGAACCGTGCTATCGCAATTGGCGAGAGTGCAAAGATTGTTGGAGCAGTGTACGGAACAAGCTTTGCAAGCTCTGATGACACTGTTGCAACGGTTGATATAAACGGCGTTGTGACTGCACGCAAGGCAGGTATTGCTACCATTACGGCAACTGCTGATGGTGAGAGCGAGGCTCTTCAGATTGTTACAGGTCCGGTTAAGGCACGTAGCAGTATTTATACTGAAGAAAAGCTTGCTAACAGAGACGAAAACTTGAAAAAATATGATTGGGCAAGAGCTGCTCGCGACAAAGCTGTTGCAGACGGTGATAAGGTGGTTGATCGCTATGAGGAGATTTGGAACCTTGTAACATCTCAGGAGCTTACACGTGGACAGTGGTGGAAAAATGACCCGAATTATCGACTTTGCCGCTACTGTGGCGAAGATATTATGAGCAAAGACGGTTGGATAATCGATGCGCTCGAAAATCCGTGGAAGGTGCAGTGCTCTGCATGTCGTCGCAACTTCCCATCAAACGATTTTGGTGGTTATTATGAGCTTGGCTCGGGCGCAACGGGTAAGTTCGACCCGGCACTTGCAAAGGCTAAAAACGACTTACTTGTAGCTGCAGGCGAGGACGGATATCTCAAAAATATTCTCTATCCTGAAAAGAATACCGCTGAAGAGCCGAACTGGGGCGTTGATGACGGCAACGGCTATGATACCGGAAGATACTACACCGGTGAATACAGCGATATAAAGGAAGTTCACGTATATATCCCGCTTTACAACGAAACAGGTGTATGGTGGGGTACATGGAATGCAAACAAGGGTGGCGTAATTCCGCGCTCACTCCACGCACTTCGCGAAGCATACATTCACACAGGCGATGAAAAATACGGTATTGCAGGTGCAATTATTCTTGACCGAGTTGCCGATGTATATCACGAAATGCACCTCAAGGAAGAGTGGATGCCGTATTTAAACTCTGATGGTGGTACCGGTGTCGGCAAAGTTGTAGGCCGTATCGGTGACTATACAATTGCTGTTAACTTATCTCAGGCTTATGATGCGTTCTGGCCTGCTATGGAGAATCCGAAGGTTATTGAGTTCTTGTCAGAAAAAGCAGAAAAGTACAATATGGAGAACACCAAGACCTCGGCTGATTTGATCAGATACAACTGCGATAATGGTATTTTACGTTCAATCCGTCAGGGTATTTATGACCTTGAAATTAAAGGAAATGTCGGATATCCACAGATGGTAATGGCTTATGCAGGTGTTGTTTTAGATACATTCCCTGAAACCGCTGAGTGGATCGATTGGATTTTCGAGCCGAGTGCAACGGGAATGAAGGGCGAAAAGGGCAACTTCTACACAACAATGGTCAATACTGTTGACCGTGACGGCTGGGGCAATGAAGCTGCACCGGGTTATAACACAGTATGGATGAACGCATTCAGCACGGTTGCAGATATCTTACTTGGATATAAGGATACTTATGCTGCAGCTAACTTATACGAACATCCGAAGTATCGTCAGGCACTCGAGGCAATAAGTAAGCTTACGCTTGCAGGTAAATATGTGCCGAACATCGGCGATACCGGTCAGTTTGCGAAACCGATGCAGATTGCGAATGCAAATGTTTTGATTTCTGCATGGGGCGCAGGAGTTAAGGATATTAATATCGCGCGACTTATCTACAACTTAAAGGACGGCGATTTAAGCGGAATAAACGGTGGTATATTCTCGGCAGATCCTTACGCGTCGAGAAACGAAATTCAGGCGGTTATTGATGAGCATGGAACCGTTGTTCAGAACCCGAGTCTTAACCTTACGGGCTATGGTCTTGCAATGTTCCGCGACGGCGAAGTCAAAGCAAACGGCGAAGATACACAGAGAAGTTACTGGATGTATTACGGTAAGAACTTCGGTCATGGCCACTATGATACGCTCAACTTAGGTGTTATCGCTTATGGTATTGATATGGCTCCAGACCTTGGCAATCCGGACTATAAGACGGTTGATTGCAATCGAATTACCTGGGTTAATACTCCGATGGCTCACAATACCGTTACGGTTATGAGTAAGAAGGGTGCAAATTACCAGAACTATATAGCAAATCAGATGCTCGTCGGCGATCCGTATCACTTTGACGATGCCGGCAAGGTAAAGGTAATGGACGTTGATGCTCCGGAATTTTACGATGAAACCAAAATCTTCCGCAGAACTGTTGTTTCGGTAGATGCAACGGAGGACGTTAGCTATGCAGTTGACTTCTTCCGTGTTAAGGGTGGAAATGACCACATCTATAATTTCCACGCTCAGTCTGAGGAAATCGAGATAAGCGGTGCTGAAATGATTAAGCAGGAGAATGCTCCGGGTATTAAAGAGAGCTCCTATGCAGGTCCCAGTGCTCCGTACGGAATTGATCCGCTCTGGAACAACGATTGGGAGACTCCACTCAAGTATCCGACAGGCTTTACCTGGCTTAAGAATGTTTACAGAGCGAAGAATCCGACTTCTCCAACCATCAGTGCGGACTTTAAGATTCGCGACTACTTTGATGTGCTTCCGGGAGAGCAGAATTTACACTTGAAGCTCACAATGCTTAATACTGATATTACCGAATTTGCTTATGCAGATACTCGTCCTCCGCTTGCAAATGGCGCGCCTGAACTCATTAAGCAGATTATGGTTCGCCGCCAGGGAAAGAACTTAGATTCGTTCTATACCGCGGTAATAGAGCCGTATAAGGATACTCCGTATATCTTAGGTGTTGAAGAAGTTGAAATGAAAGTTAAGAGCGGCAAGGAAGTTAAAAACGACATTGCTCGAGCACTTAAGGTAACTCTCAAGGACGGAAGATATGACTACGTTATCTACGCGACAAATAACGATGTGACTTATACTGTTGACAATAAGTTTGACTTTGCAGGTTTTGTCGGCGTTGTAACCTATGAGAACGGCAAGTTATCACCGAGCTATACTTACTTAAATGACGGTACAAAGCTTGGCGATATGGAAGCTAAAGCTTCATACAATGGTATAGTTACTGACTTTACTAAAGAAATGTCAAGAGAGAACGTAATCACCGTTGATTTTAACGGAAATGTCGATCTTGAAGCGCTCGCAGGCAAGTACATTTACATCGATAATGGCGGTGACGAAACCTCTGATTTCAATGGTGCATATAAAATCGAGAGCGCAAGTGTCAATGCAAAGGACAAGGGCAAGGTTGATTTGGATATCGGTCTTGTTACAACAATCCGCAGCTACAAGGATGCAACCGATGCATCTAAGGGCTATGTTTACAACATAGCTAAGGGAATGAGCTTTGAAATCCCGCTTAGCTATACAGCTGAGCCTGAAGCTGATTTTGAAGTCGTTGCAAGCACTTCCCCGAAGGCAGGAACGTTAGAGCTCGAAGTTCTCTTTAATAAATATGATGAGTATGATGTTGAGCGCTTCGGCCTCTATACCTACAAAAATGGAAAAGCAGAGCTTGCGGTTAATTCAACCGATGGCGAGTCCCTTAAGAAAGACGGAGGAAAATTCACAGTTAACGTCGAAAAGGGTGTGTCAGCCGTTCCGTTTGTTGTAATCTCAGGCAAGGCTTATTACGGAGATGTTCGCTACTATAAATAAGTAGCAATTATCTTGACCTCGTCGGTAAAATATTGTATTATTTAAGCGGTAGAGTATTATTTTCTGCCGCTTAAATGTTTTTAAGGAGAAAGTGTAGTGGAAGAAAAGACAA
>JAZNOR010000075.1:0-20009 GCA_045589235.1 Eubacteriales bacterium
GACAAGCTGGCAGCAAAGCTGACTGATGAGGTGGTTTTTCGGTTCACACCTCATCCGGGTTTTGTTTCACAAAACCCACCTTCCCCTCAAAGGGGAAGGCTTTATTTTTTAATCAAAAAACTCTTTACATATATTAAAATAAGTGCTAGAATATCCTTTAGACTAATTAAGCCGAGTAGAGTCGAACCCATTAAGGTTTAAAAAACTAAATTTTGCGAAATACTGCACAAAATTCTTCAAATATACGACCGTATTATTCTTGTATTTTATTTGTCTTTCATCAAAATTTATTGTTTTTTAAACTCTTCGACCTTAAACGCAGGAAGATTTTATGAATTTTTGGTGCGGAGGACGAAGGAAGGCGAGCGCCTTTCGAGGACGACAAGGCTAAAAGACAAAAATTTAACAAGTTTAAGGCTTGAGTGGTTCTACTCTACTCGGCTTATTAAAGGGGATAATCTCAAATGGCAACACTATTATCAATTTCAATTGCGCTCATTGCAGGTCTTCTTATGACCCGCGTATTCAAACCGCTTAAATTGCCGTCAGTAACGGCATATTTGATTGCAGGTGTGCTCATCGGCCCGTATTGCTTGGGAAGAATCGGCGTTCCGGGTCTTGGCTTTTCATCACACGAAGCGCTCAATGCGCTCGCGCTTGTCAGTGACGTAGCGCTCGGCTTTATTGCGTTCTCAATCGGTAACGAGTTCCGCGCAAGCGAGCTTAAAAAGACAGGTAAGCAGGCATTTGTAATTGGTATTTTTCAGGCTCTTGTGGCAACACTTTTTGTTGATGTGGCACTCATCGGTCTTATGTACATTATGCCGGGTAAAATAAGCCTTGCACAGGCACTTACTCTCGGTGCTATCGCAACCGCAACAGCCCCTGCTGCAACACTTATGGTCGTTCGTCAATATAAGGCAAAGGGTCCGTTAACCTCGCTCTTGCTCCCGATTGTAGCGCTTGATGACGCGGTCGGTCTCGTCATATTTGCAGTATTCTTTGGCGTTGCAAAATCGCTCAGCACAGGTGCGGTTGATATGATTTCAATCATTGTAAATCCGCTTGTCGAAATCGTTGCATCTTTAGCTTTAGGAGCAATTATGGGTTGGGTGCTCACTCAGCTTGAGAAGCTCTTTAATTCAAATACAAATCGTCTTAACTTAACAACAGGTCTTGTTTTCTTAACAGCATCACTCGCTATGATTAAGTTTAATATCGGTCCTGTTCATGTTGGTTTCTCATCACTTTTAACTTGTATGATGCTTGGTACTGTGTTCTGCAACACCTGTCCGTTGTCTGAGGACCTTATGGAGCGTTCAGATAAGTGGACATCACCGCTTTTCGCAACATTCTTTGTTATAAGCGGTGCAGAGCTTGAACTTAATGTTTTCGCTGATTGGGCGATTGTCGTAATCGGTATCGTTTACATCATCTTCCGTTCACTCGGTAAGTACTACGGTGCACGCGTCAGTGCAAAAGCTACAAAGTGTTCACCTGAAATTTGCAAATACCTCGGAATTACACTTCTTCCGCAGGCAGGCGTTGCGCTCGGTATGTGTACTCTTGCAATGCAGTTACCTAACGGTGAGGGCAACTTAATCCGCAATATAACCCTTTTCGCAGTACTTGTTTACGAGCTTATCGGTCCGATTCTCACTCGTGATGCACTCACTCGTGCAGGCGAAATCAAGCCGATGTCAGATGAGGTTCGTGACCGTCGCAAAAATAAACTTGCAGAGGCTATGAAAGAAGGTAAATAGTATGAATAAATATGTAGGACATGATGCACAAATCTTTGGCGTTGAGGAAATGAGAATTTCCGGCGGCCGTGGCGACGGTATGAGAATGTTAAACGTGCGTAACGGCAAGGGCCTTGATTTCTGGGTTTCCGTTGACCGTGCTGCAGACATTTCAAGAATTACCTTTAACGGCGCAAATTTAGGATATTTTTCACCGTGTGGCTATGTTGCTCCGCAGTATTACGATTGCAACGGTCTTGGCTTCTTAAAGTCATTTACGGCAGGCTTTATCACAACCTGCGGTCTTACTGCAGTCGGCTCACCGTGCAACGATAACGGCGAGGATTTAGGCTTACACGGCACGATTTCAAACACACCGTGCGAAAATATCGGCCATTGGGTAGCTTCTGACGGTATTCACATTAAAGCAATCGTTCGTGACGCGCGAATTTTTGCTCATAAGCTCATTTTAGAGCGTGAATACATTGTATCGCTTGAGTCTAATGAAATTAAAATGACCGACACAGTTAAGAATATCGGCGATATTGAATCACCGTGCCAGATTTTATATCATTGCAATATGGGTTATCCGCTTCTTTCCGAGGATTGTGAAATCAACATCCCGTCAAAGAAGGTAGTTGCAAGAAACGAACATTCCGAAACAGGCTTAAATGCTTGGAACAAGGCAGAAAAACCGCAAAACGGATATGTTGAAATGTGCTTCTATCACGAGATGGAGGGTAAGGTTTCCGCATCTATTTACAACCCGAAAATCAACAAGGGCGTTATAATGGAGTATGATTCAAAAGAGCTCAAGTACTTCACTCAGTGGAAGCAGATGGGCGAGTATGACTATGTTATGGGCTTTGAGCCGGGTAACACTCTCCCGGAAGGAAGAGATGTTATGAGAGCACGCGGAGATCTCGAAATGCTCGCACCTGGCGCATCACGCAGCCACACAATCACATTTAAATTTATCGAGAAATAAATTAAAAACCCGAAGGAAAATCCTTCGGGTTTTTTAATCTTTAACCATACTACCTATTTAATTTCTTGTTCTAAGTCATCAAATAAATCGCAGTCAAAAAATTCCCGTATACTTATTTCTAAACCATCGCAGAGCTTTTTAATCGAAACAACACCGGGATTTTGGCTTTTTTCATTAAGCATACTGTAAATTGTAGAAGGAGAGACTCCTGAAATATTTGCAAGTGAATTGACTGCCATATTGTTTTTATTGCAAAGTTCAATAATTCTCATTTCAACAGCTTTTTTGATATTCATTGACAACTTCACCTGACTTAATCCTTAACATACTCTGCAATATCGGAGAGCTTGCAATCCAAAGCAGAACAAATTTTATCAAGCGTTTTTGTTTCAATGTTTTCATTTGCGCGAAGTCTGCGAATTGTTTTGCTGTCAATACCACAACTTTCTCGCAATCTGTATGTTGAAATGTTTTTAACCTTCATCGTTTCCCAAAGTTTATCGAAAATTATCATACAATCACTCCTTGACATACATTATTATGGGGTTTATAATCACCTTTATTAAGGGGATATAATCCTCATATCTAATAGGGGTGTTTTGTATGACATGCACATTTTTCGGGCACAGGGATTGTGATGAAAGAATAGCAGATGCTTTAAAAGAGAAAATAATTGATTTAATTGAAAATAAAAATGTTTTTAAATTTTATGTCGGGAATAATGGAAATTTTGATAGAATTGTTCAAAGAATACTGTGTGAATTAAAGAAAATATATCCTCAGATTGTCTATTTTGTTGTGTTGGAAAGCTTAGCGAAAGGGGAAAATGTCGAAAACGGCGTTTTTCCGGAAGAGCTTGCAGGCGTGCATCCTAAATTTTTGATAGACAGACGTAATAATTATATGCTAAAAAATTCCGATTATGTAATAACTTGTGTGAGAAGAAGCTATGGCGGTGCGGCGAAGTTTGAAAATAAATCCGGGGCGCAGAATAAAATTATTATTAAAATATAAAAGTTTCGAAAAAGATAAAATATTTTCAAGAAACCCCTTGACAAATGTTCGGTATGTGTTATAATGGTATTGTAATTAGCGGCGGGAAATGCCTTCTTCTCACTGCAAATTACTTATTTTTTGATACAATAGTTGCGCATAAAATAACAAAGGAGTGAGAGTATGAAACTTGAGGAAATAAAAATTTCCGAATATGCGGATAATATTAAAGACTTGCCCAACTATCCGTCGGATGGGGGGATTACGGCAGAGCAGTTAAAAGAAATTTTTGACGGTCGCGGTGATAAGGAAATCAAAACGGCAATTAACGGGATTATTGACGAACTTACCTCAAATACCGCCGCGGGGCAAATTAAAGCAGCTGACGGAAAGAGCGTGGAAGAAAAATTTTCGGAACATGCATATAATATTAGCGAGCTTTCCTACGGTATAAGTGAGGTAAGGCAGATGCAAAGCGAAGATAACCAACGTTTGAGTGGGTGTATCGAAAACAAGGTTTCGAAGGAAGAGGGAAAAGGGCTTAGTTCAAACGATTTTACTGATGAGGATAAAAACACGGTTGCCGGTGCAAGAGAACATATTGCAAGTAAAAACAATCCTCACAATGTTACGGCAGAGCAAATTGAGTGTTCTGACGGAAAAACCGTTGAAGAAGCACTGAGCGAGAAAACAAGTGGCAGAGATATTTTAACCTCTACATTCACAGATACAGAAAAAGAAACTGTTTGCGAGAATATCGGAGCTTGTACTAAAGAGGATTTTCACGCTCACATTGTAGATTATACTGTTGATTATGACAATCTTGCAAAAAAGGACAGAGAGTTTGAAGCCTCAATAGGAAATATAGATGCAGCACTTGATGAAATTATATCTATGCAGGAGGCCTTAACAGAGGGTAAGGTTAAAAACGAGCTAAAGCTTGTTGACCGAAGCACAAATAAAACATACAACCTATACGTTTCAGACGAAAAGGTAATGCTCGAAGAAAGTGAGGGTTAATATGGCTATAACACTTTTAGATAACAAAGACAAAGCAGAGCTTGAAAATAAAATTCAAGAGGTATCTGACAGTATTCCTGAACATCAGGATATCAGCGGTAAAGCGGATAAATCGAGTGCTGAAACTTGGACATTTACTTTATCTGACGGAAGCACGGTATCTAAGAAAGTGGTGCTTGCTTAATGGATTTTGCAAATGTTAAAAAAATCGTTATACCTGAGGGAGAAGTAAAGCAAATAGAGAGTAATGGTGCTCTGTTCTGGAAGAAAATGGCGTTTACAAATCAAGTGCCAATCTCTACTGACACAGATGGAGCAATCTATAACGGCGTAGGTTATAAAGATGACGTGCGTCTTTCGTCAACTGGTGGCATTAGCCCAACGGCACAGAACGGTACGACCGTTACGGGTTTTATTCCGTGGTATGGTGATTCAACGGTTCTACGTATGAAAGGTGTTGAATGGGTAAGTGCCAACACGGACGGAAAACACTATTACTATAACTTTTACGATGCGGATAAAAATTTCTTGGATTATACATCTACCAGTATTTACAACGGCGGCAACATGGATCACATTATGACTGTGACACGGGATGAAAATGGTGTTGAAACAACTACGTTTAATACAGAGTATGTAGGCTATAACGCTTTTATCCAAAATGTCAGAAAAGCTGCGTATATCCGCATAAGCGCAAGAGGAAAAGGGGCGGATATGATAGTAACAATAAACGAGGAGATGGAGTTATGATGAACAGTTTACATTTATTATGGATAGTACCTTTATCGTCAATGGCAGGATTTATGTTTTCAGCGTTTTGCACTATGGCGAAAAAGGGAGATGAGAACAGGGGTGATTAAATGGATATAGCAGAAAAACTTGAAGCGATTGCAGAGAATATGCAGAATGTATATGACGCAGGTTTTGAAGCAGGAGCAGCCGAGGGTAACGAGTGCAATAAAAAAGTCACGGATTCCATAACGGTCAAGGGAACAAGAAGTCACTTTACGTATGCCTTTGCTTATACAGATTGGAGTGGATATACATTCAATAGTAGTATAAAGCCCACGGGCAATATGGCTAATATGTTTTATGCTTGTTTTGATATGACGGAATTACCCGCGCCGTTGGATTTTAGTGAAATAATGACTAAAGCAACTTCAGATACTTCTGCATATCGTAAGGATGTTTTTGGATATTGCAAGAAGTTAAAAGTAATTCCCGATTTAAATATGAAAGCGATTGGCGGAATAGAAGAGTGGTTTACAAATTGCTATGAGCTACACACTATTGAATTGTTAAGAGTCAAAGCTGAAACTGTTTATAACAATATTACATTTGCAGGTTGCCGCGCGCTTGAAAATCTCACAATTGACGGGGTTATAGGGCAAAATAACTTTAATCTTAAAGATAGTAATAAGTTAAATAAGAAAAGCATAACAAGCGTTATAGAGCATTTATCAGATGAAACTGCGGGATTAACTGTTACGTTTAGTAAAACCGCGAAAGAGGCGGCTTTTACAGATGATGAATGGTCTGTGCTTGAAGCAACTAAGCCAAACTGGACAATCGCATTAGTGTAAGGAGGAATGAATTATGCAGGTTAAAACAAGAAAAATTTTATACGCCGATGAGGGGAAAGTTCTGACTGACGGCAAAAACTACGGCAGAATTATCTATCTCGCAGATGGCGTAACTGAAGCGGATTTTTACGAAATAACCGCTGCAGAGTATGCGGAGATAGAAAAGGAGGAACAGAATGGAATCGGTGAGTAATTTAATAGCACCTGAGCTTTTAATTACAGTTCCCGTGCTCTACATATTAGGGATTGCACTTAAGAAATTGAATGTATTTAAAGATAAATACATTCCGATAACACTTGGCATTATCGGAATTATGCTTTCTTTTTTTAAGCTCGCGTCAAACAACTCTGTTTCATTTGAACTCATCTTTGCATCAGTAACGCAAGGTGTTTTATGCGCAGGGGCAACTGTGTATGCAAATCAGCTGGTAAAGCAGGGAAGTGCAGATAAATGACAGAGGCTGTAATTGTTGCGGGAATAGGTGCGGCGGCAAGCATTATTTGTCAGATACTTATATTTGTAAAGTCGAATAACTTAACAGCATATCGCATAAGTCAACTTGAAGATAAGGTGCAGAAACACAATAACTTGATTGAGCGTATGTATGTAGTAGAGCAACGCTCGAAATCAAATCAGCACAGAATTGATGAATTGGAGGGGAGACTATGAGGATAATGCTGATTGCAGGCCACGGAAACGGTGACTCCGGCGCAACTGCCTTTGGTCAAACCGAGGCGGAACTGACGCGTCGACTCGTCCCGAAAATAAAGACAAGTCTTGCGAGATTCGATTGCTCTTGCGATATTTACGACATGTCGAAAAGCGCGTATAACGAGCTCATAACAAAAGGAAACAAGATAGATTTTACGAGTTACAACTATGTACTGGAAGTGCACTTCAATGCATTTCGCGAAAATTCAGACGGAGCTATAACCGGATCTGAGGTGTATGTAACGCGTGATGAGCAGTATGTAACAGTTGAGGAAGGGATTTTAACTAATCTTGCCCAAATTGGTTTTAAAAATCGCGGTGTAAAGCGAATGAACTTCTCAGTTATAGCAGAGGCGAAACGTCAGGGTGTATCAAGTGCACTTCTTGAGGTGTGCTTTATTGATGATGCAGATGATATGAAAATCTATTTTGCAAATGAAGAGAAAATAGCAAAGGCTATTGCAGACGCAGTTGCCTATGGTTACAGATTACAGGAGGTGAATTATATGTTTTCGGATATTTCAAGTCACTGGGCGCGCGAGGATATTGAAAAGATGGCACAGCTTGGAGTCGTTAACGGTTACGCGGACGGAACATTTAAACCGGGCGCACCGCTTTCGCGCGCAGAGGCAGCGGTAATGTTATCTCGCCTTTATGACCTTTTGCAAAAGTGATATATCTCCGCCTTTTTTAATATATTAAAAAAAGCGGAGGTGGTTTGAATGCTTTTGAAAATAAGTGAATTTCTTATGGGAACACCGTTGTGTATCGCAATACTTGCTGTGGGAATTTATTTCAGCATAAAGCTTAAATTTATTCAGTTTCGAGGTTTAAAGCGAGGATTTAAGGTGCTGTTTAAAAGCGATGGCAAGGGAAGTGTGAGTGCATTGGCGGCACTTCTGACTTCCCTTGCTGCAATGCTTGGAACAGGAAATATTGTCGGCGTTGCAAGCGCTGTGCATTTAGGCGGTGCCGGCGCACTTTTCTGGATGATTTTATCCTCGGTTTTCGGAATGGCAATATCGTATGCGGAAGGGTATTTTGCTGTAGCATATCGCAGAATAAAAAGCGATGGGCACGTGCTGGGTGGCGCATTTTTATATATAGAAAACAGCCTCGGCAAGCTACCTGCAAAGTTCTATTCGATATGCCTTGTGCTCGCCGCACTGCTCGGTATCGGAACAATGACGCAGTCAAACAGTATTTCGCTCGCATTTTGTGATTTGTATGATTTTCGCGGGAATACGCTGATTGTTGCAATTGCAGTAACGCTGATTTCCGGCATTATACTCTTTGGCGGAATAGAGCGCATATCCGGCGCGAGCACAGTTATAGTTCCTGTAATGGGCGCTGTTTACATAATCGGAACTTGCGCGGTTATTTTTCACTTCCGTGAAAATTTATTTGCGGCGATAAGTGAAATATTTTCGTCGGCGTTGAATTTTAAAGCGAGTGTTGGAGGCATGGCGGGTGCCGCGCTTAAATTCGGCATATCGCGCGGAATATTTTCAAATGAAGCAGGGCTTGGAACGGTTTCTGTCGCCTCAGCTGCGGCAAAGGTTGACACTCCGCATGAGCAGGGGCTGTGCGCAATGGTTGGAACTTTTATAGACACAACGCTTTTGTGCACCCTTACCGGTCTTGCGATAATAGTGAGTGGAGCGCATCGTGCGGGAATAGATGGCGTTGAGCTCACGAATTTGGCATACAACTCGGCACTACCCGGAATGGGAAAGCTGATTGTTTCGGTATCGCTTATTTTATTTGCGCTCGCATCAATTGTCGGCTGGAGCTACTATGGTGAGCAGGCGACACGGTATTTAATGGGCGAGCGTGCGATTGGCATATATCGGCTGTTGTATTTGTCGGCAGTGTTCTGCGGCGCGTTTTTAAGCTTAAACGCGGTGTGGCAAATTGCTGATATAACAAATGCTCTGCTTGCAGTTCCGAATTTAATCGCAATTTGTTTGCTTTCAAAAAAATTCCGAGAAAAAAAGGGAAAACAAATTTAATGCAGTATATATAATATATGGGGGTGACGTTTGTGAGCTCAATAAGAGAAATACAGGAAGAATATGAACGCGAGAGTTTATCGCGTTTTGCTTCGCTTTCGGCAGAGAGCTTAGGTCGCGAGTACCCCGAAGAGGAATGCGCAGTTCGCACCTGCTATCGCCGTGATTTTGATAAAATATTACACTCTAAATCTTTCCGCAGACTCAAACATAAAACTCAGGTTTTCTTATCCCCTGAGGGCGATCACTACAGAACTCGTCTTACTCATACACTTGAGGTGTGCCAGATTGCGAGAACCATTGCGCGCGCACTTCGCTTGAATGAAGATTTGGTAGAGGCAATAGCAATGGGACACGACTTGGGACACACGCCTTTCGGCCACGCGGGCGAGCGAGAGCTGGCTTACCTGACTGATGGTGAGTTTACACACAATAAGCAGAGCATTCGCGTTGTTGAAAAAATCGAGAAATTAAATTTAACTTACGAGGTGCGTGACGGAATTCTGTGCCATTCAGGTCCTGTGCAGGCAACGACATATGAGGGAAGAATCGTAAATATGGCGGACAGGATTGCATATATAAACCACGATATTGACGATGCAATTCGAGCAGGAGTTATAAAAGCCACGGAAATTCCGCAGGAACTTATCGGAGTTTTGGGGAATTCCCACAGTGCGCGAATTAACACGCTCGTAACCGATGCAATTGAAGCATCAACTATTAAAGGTGAAATAACAATGACGCCACGTGTGTGGGAGGCGATGGACAGCCTGCGTAATTTTATGTTTAAAAATGTATACCGCATACCGTATGCGCTTGCGGAAGAGCGCAAGGTGCGCGCGATGATTTCACAGCTGTTTAAATACTATGAAAAATCGCCTGAGGAGTTACCTAACGAATACCGCGAAACTGCATATACCGAGGGTATCGTAACTGCAGTTTGCGATTTTATTGCTTGCATGACAGACAGGTATGCAGTTAAAATTTATGAAAATCTTTTTATCCCTGATGCATGGGGAAAGTTATAAAATATAAAAAAATGGGGAAAATACGGAGGGAATAATGACATTTTCAGACCGTTTTTTAGATGATGTCCGTGCGAGAAACGACATTGTTGATGTTATCTCACGCTACACCTCGCTTAATAAGCGTGGCTCGAATTATGTTGGTCTCTGCCCGTTTCACAATGAGAAAACGCCGTCTTTTTCCGTATCGAGGGACAGGCAGTTTTATCATTGCTTCGGCTGTGGAGTCGGCGGTGACGTCATCAAATTTATTATGACAATTGAAAATCTTGATTTCAAGGACGCGGTCACGCATCTTGCAACACTTGCTGGAATGTCACTTCCGGCAGAGGATGAGGGTGCATCGCTTGCAAGAAAACGGCGTGAGAGAGTTTTGGACCTCAATACTGCGGCGGCAAGGTTTTTCCATTCAATGCTTCACACAGAAAGCGGCAGAGAAGCACTCGCATATTTAAACAGCCGCGCGTTATCGTCGCAAACGCAAACACGCTTCGGCTTAGGCTTTGCGCCAAATTCATGGGATGGTCTCATAAAAGCAATGACGGCGCAGGGCTTTAGCAAGAACGAAATGATTGATGCCGGTCTTGCGGTAACGGGTAAAAACGGCAGTGTTTACGACAGATTCAGAAACCGCGTTATGTTCCCTATAATTGACGTGCGCGGTGCGGTTGTAGGCTTTGGCGGAAGAGTTATGGATGATTCCAAGCCTAAGTATTTGAATTCATCTGAAACGAGCGTGTTCAATAAACGTCGTAATCTGTTTGCTATGAATTTAGCTAAAAAATCCGCAGCGGATGCGATAATACTCGCAGAAGGTTATATGGACGTAATTGCTCTGCATCAAGCGGGATTTGATTCAGCGGTTGCATCGCTCGGAACATCGCTTACCGAGGAACAGGTAAAGCTTATTTCAAACTATAAAAAAGAAGTTGTAATAGCCTATGACTCAGATGGTGCAGGCACTGCGGCGGCAGACCGCGCAATTGAGCTTTTAAAGCCGGCAGGCATTGCGGTTCGGGTGCTGCGCCTTGAGGGTGCGAAAGACCCTGATGAATATATAAAGAAATTCGGGCGTGAACGCTTTGCACGTGTGCTTGAGAGCAGTGAGGCAGATTCGGAATATAAGCTGTCTAAAATAAAAAAGAATTTTGCAATAGATACCGATGAGGGCAGAGTGGCTTATATCCGCGCTGCGGCAGAAGCGTTATCCAAGCTGGAAAGCCGTGTTGAACGAGAGGTTTACATAGCGCGTGTTGCAAATGAAACGGGTGTTTCTGCGGATGCAATAAAGCATGAGGTTGAGCGCGCATATAAAAATGTGAAACGCCGCGCACAACGCGAGGAAACTGCGCGAAATCTCGCACCAATATCTGCACATGCGCCAAAATCGCGGGCACATCGCTTTGATAATCCGAAATCAGCAATAGCGGAAGAGACTATAATCGCAACGCTTTGTATGCGCGCAGATTGGATAGATGCGGCATCTGAACAGATCAGCGCAGAAGAGTTTTCGTCACCACTGCTTGCTGAGATATACGGTAAAATACTTGAAATCCATGCGGATGAACGCGAGGTGTGTGCATCTTGTGTTCTTTCGGAGGTTTCAAATGAGGCGTCTGAGCATTTTTCAGGTGTTCTCGCAAGGGCAAATGCCCCGAGTGCAGAAGGGCTGCGAGATTGCATAAAGGTAGTTAAAAACGAAGCGGCAAAACAGGGAGAGAATGCGCTCGCCCGTGCTGCAGAGCTTTACAGAGATAAAAAGTCATACGGAGGATAAAGAATATGGACGAGAAGAAGATTTTAACCCCTGAGGAAAAAATGGCGGCATTTAATGAGTTTGTTGAAAATGCAAAAAAGAAGGGCAAACTCACATCAAAAGAACTTATGGACATCACGGAAAGCTTAGAGCTTGATTCCGAGCAGATGGACAAGCTTTATGATGCACTTGAAAACTTTGGTGTTGAGCTTCCGCTTGAGGAAATGGTCATTGATATACATGATGATATGATTCCGCTTGAGGAGCTTGATAAAATCGAGGAGATTCCTGAGGAGGAAATCAATGATCCTGCCGCTTTGATGGACGGTCTTAATGTAGACGATCATGTTCGTATTTACTTAAAGGAAATCGGTAAGGTTGACCTCCTGTCACCTGATGAGGAAATCGAGCTTGCAAAGCGTATGTCAGAGGGCGACGAGGCTGCAAAAATGAGATTGGCTGAAGCTAATTTGCGTCTTGTTGTATCAATTGCAAAGCGTTATGTCGGCCGAGGAATGTTGTTCTTAGACCTTATCCAGGAAGGAAACCTGGGCCTTATCAAAGCGGTTGAAAAGTTTGACTGCACAAAGGGATTTAAGTTCTCAACATATGCAACATGGTGGATTCGTCAGGCAATCACCCGTGCAATTGCAGACCAGGCGAGAACAATCCGAATTCCTGTCCATATGGTGGAAACGATAAATAAGGTAATTCGCGTGTCGCGCCAGTTACTCCAGGAGCTCGGCCATGACCCGTCACCTGAAGAGGTTGCAGCACAGATGAATATGCCGGTCGGTCGTGTTCGTGAAATTTTAAAAATCGCGCAGGAGCCGGTAAGTCTCGAGACTCCGATTGGTGAGGAGGAGGATTCGCATCTTGGCGACTTCATTCCGGATGAGGATGCACTTGAACCGGCAGAAGCAGCATCGTTTGCTCTGCTTCGTGAGCAGCTTGTCGAAGTGCTCGGAACACTTACTCCGCGTGAGGAGAAGGTTTTAAAGCTCCGTTTCGGAATTGAAGACGGCAGAACGCGAACACTTGAAGAGGTCGGTCGTGAGTTTAACGTAACACGTGAGCGAATCCGTCAGATTGAGGCAAAAGCTCTCCGCAAGCTCCGCCATCCGAGCAGGTCTAAGAAATTAAAAGACTTCTTAAGCTAAATGTTAAAAAGCCTTCCTTACGGAAGGCTTTTATTTTTGTTTAAAATCACAAAAACTTTTTCTTACATTAGGCGGAAAAATCTGCTAAAATAGTATTGTAAGGGAGGTCTTGCGGTGTTTAAAATCGGCGATAAGGTTATATACGGAACATCAGGTGTGTGCGAAATTTGCGATGTTGCGCCACTTGATCGCGACGGTAAAGATTATTATAAATTGCAACCGTATTTCGGCAGTGAGGTGATTTTTACCCCCATTGATACAAAGGTCTTTATGCGCGCGGTAATGACAAAGGATGAAGCTGAGGAGTTAATTCGTCAGATTCCGCACATAACCGGTGATGACGGCGAGGATAAAAACTTCCTTGCAATGCGCGAAAGATATCAGAATTCCATTATGTCGCACGACAGCGAGGATTTAATTCAGCTTATAAAGAGCATTTACGAAAAGGGCACGAAAAAGAAGCTCGGTATGGTAGATGAACGATATATGAAACGCGCTGAGGATTTGCTCTATGGTGAGCTAGCTGTAGCACTTGATATCGCGCGCGACAATGTTATTGAATATATCAAAAAAGTCTTGAGTGAATAGTAGTGAAAAAGCCTTGGTTTTTTGCCAAGGCTTTTTCACTATTTGATAACAAAAATCAAAAATAAGGTTATTGAAAATTTAATATTGTTATGCTATTATAAGACTAACCTATGAGAAAGGAAAAATAAAATTATGCTACAGGTACAGAGTAATAATAAAAGACAAGTGATTTCACTTGACGGAATCTGGCATTTCCGCAAAGAGGATGAGACTTCTTTCCGCCCGATAGCAGTTCCTGCAAGCTGGAATGAACAGTATGAGGATTTATATGCATATCACGGTGTTGGTATCTATGAAAAAACTTTTTATGCGCCGAAATTCACTTCCGACGAGGCGGTAATTTTACGCTTTGGAAGTGCGCCGCGTGCAACCACCGTTTATGTTAATGACGCCCAGGTAATGTACGACGAGGAGAATGCTCTCCCGTTTGAGGCAGATATTACAGATGTGCTTCGCGATGGCGAAAATTCACTCCGCGTCGTTTGCGACACATCTCTTGACATTTGGTCGATGCCGCCTGCAACGCAGCTTGGTGAGGGCGCTCACGTTGGTTTTACCGATTCATTCCCGGATGTTATGTATGACTTCTATCCATACAGCGGTATTCACAGAAGTGTATATCTTGCAGTTATGCCGAAGAAGAAAATTGAGGATGTAACAGTTAAAACTTATATTTTAGAAGACGGTACAGCTCGCGTTACATATAAGGTCGAGGGTAATACAGATGGAATTTCTGTTACTACCGACGGGCAGGAATCAAATTCTGCCGAGGGCGAATTTATTATCAAAAATCCGCGCATCTGGGGAATTTATAAGCCTGAACTTTATAACTTAACCGTTAAAACTGCATATGACGAATATACCGTTCGTTATGGTATCCGTACAATCAAGGTAGTCGGAAACGATATTTTATTAAACGGTGAGAAGATTTTCTTAAAGGGCTTTGGTAAGCATGAGGACTTCCCGTTAATCGGTAAGGGCTTCTTTGCACCGGGCGTTATGCGCGATTTTGACCTTATGAAGTCACTTGGCGCAAACTCTTTCAGAACATCACACTATCCGTATGACGAGCAGATGCTTGATATGGCAGACGAACTTGGTATTCTCGTAATTTCAGAAACAACGATGGTCGGCCTTTGCGACAGAATGTATACTCGCGAGGGAATGACCGAAAAGTGCTGCAAGATAGTTGAACGTTTAGTGCGTCGTGATAAGAATCATCCGTCAGTAATTTCGTGGAGTCTTGCAAACGAGCCTGACCTCAAGATAGAGGAAGGAATGGATTTCTTCAAGGCAATTACCGATACTGCTCGCGCAATCGACGATACACGTCCACTTAGCTATGCGGCACACCGTGAAGCATCAGACAACCCACAGGCTAAGTATTTTGACTTTGTAGGAATTAACAAGTACTATGGCTGGTATGTATGTGCGGCAAATCTTGAGGGCACACTCCCGATGTTCAAGGAATGTATCGAGAGCTTTAATAAAACTTACAACATCCCGGTTTATGTTGCAGAATTTGGCTGTGATGCAATCGCCGGCGTGCATACAAATCCGCCGCAGATGTTTAGTGAAGAATATCAGGCTAAGATGCTTAAGCTTCAGTATGAAATGATGAAGAATGTTCCGTGCTGCTGCGGTTCACACATCTGGGCGTTTGCTGATTTCCGTGTAAACCAGTCACAGCGCAGAGTTGTCGACAACAGAAAGGGTGTCTTTACACGTACGCGTGACCCGAAGTTGTCATACAACGTAGTAAAGGAAATGTGGAAAGACTAATTTCTTTTAGATATAAAAGGCAAGGTGTAAACCTTGCCTTTTTCTATTGAAAAAAACACCGCATTGTGCTAAAATTTGACTTGTGGATAAAAAAGCCTTCCCCTCAAGGGGAAGCCTTTGAAAAATAAATTTTTGTCCCTGACTTGACAAAAGTCGAATTGTGTTGAATGATGTGGAAATTTATTTAATTTACAAAAGATTAATAATGGGGGATTATGAATGAATAGTTTAATATCTTTTGATGGATTTTCAGATGTAGTTAATAATTTAATTGATAAAATTTCAAATGCAGTTGGATGGGTGGTATCTCACGATACCCCCAAAAAGATTGCTGTTGACACTTATATAAAAGATATACAAGAAAGCAACTTTGATGCAATAACTAAGGCATCTCTAATAAGTAATGCAAAAAAAACAATAAAAGAATATAGCAATCAAAGAGATATCGTTAGTATGGCAATAAATACGCTTAATCCTTCAGCTAGACCTAATGATGTTGATGAGGATTGGCTACTGCAGTTTATGGATAAGACACGTCTTGTTTCTAATTCGGATTTCCAAATTATTTGGGCGAAAATCCTGGCGGAAGAATGTAACTCGCCGGGAGCCATCCCAAAGGCCTTATTACACATATTAGAGCAGATGGATAAACATTCAGCGGAGTCCTTTATGAAACTTGCTTCTGTTTCTATTAGCTTTATTGATGAAGGAAAAATAGAGTATACTCCTATTGTCCCCAAAAATAGATTTAACAGTTATTTTAAATCTATGGGAATTAATCTGAATGAATTGATAGAGTTACAGTCTTTGGGATTAATTAATGTTTCAGATGGTTTAACTCAATACTCGATGAATTGCGGTACATCAGTTGTTGCTCGATACCATGAACAAAAATATGAACTTCCAAAAACATTTCCTGTTGGAGAGGTTTTATATACTAGAATTGGTGAAGTTTTGTGCGGAGTTGTGTTTGCTGAAAAGGTTGAAGGTTTTTTTGATAATGTTTGTATTCCTTATTGGAAAGAAACAATTGAAAGCATTAAATCTAAATTGTAATAATAGTTTGCCGATAATAAATATTTACATATCGGGCAGGAAAATCTAACATTCCTGCGGGTTTTAATGGATTTTGTTCAGAAAAACAAGAACAGAAAAATAGTAGGTCCTATTATTCACTGTTCGCCTAACTTGACACGAGCCTGATGCTAAAAATCTTGTCATCTAGATTATACAGTCTTTATAAGAAGGATGTCGAATAAAGTCGAAATCAAAAAAGCCTCCCTTTACACAAGGGGGCATTAGATAAATAAAATAACAAATTCAAAGCGGGAAGGATAAAGTGTTTTTATGAGAATGAGAAGAAAACCGAATTTGGAAAAGAGAATGAGTGAGGTGTCAGCCCTTACCGTTGAAACACCTGAAATTTACCGTGGTAAATGGAAGGAGAGCTTTAATTTCCCGAAGCTTGCAATCGAAATCGGTTGCGGTAAGGGGCGATTTATTTGCGAAACCGCAAAGCAAAATCCCGACACTCTTTTTGTTGCAATTGAGCGCGACCGCAATGTTATCGTTATGGCGGCAGAGCGTGCGCAGAAAATGGAAATAAAGAATGTTCGCTTTGTAAATATTGATGCATCACACCTGAGTGAGTTTTTTGAAGACGGTGAAATTTCAAGAATATATCTCAATTTCAGTGACCCGTGGCCGAAATTAAAGCAGGCAAAGCGCCGTTTAACTCATAAAAACTTCCTTGCGGAATATGACAAGGTGCTCGGCGAGGATGGTGAAATTTTCTTTAAAACAGACAATGAAAAGCTGTTTGAGTTTTCACTCAACGAAATGTCGGGCTATGGATTGATTCTTTCAAACATAACATTTAATCTTCACGCAACGGATATGCCGAATGTGGTAACAGAATATGAAGAGCGTTTCTCCGAGCAGGGAATGAGAATCTACCGAGTTGAGGCTCGCAAGAGAAAATAATTATATTATACGATACTTTTGTGCATTGATTTTTATTCTTTTTAAAGTTATAATTGTAAAAAATGCAGTGGAGGTTTGATTATGCGAGAATATGTAGTGTATAACGACCGCGCCCCTGAAATTTGGGAGCAGTCATTACCGCTTGGCAACGGTAGACTTGGCGCGGCATTAATGTGTGGCGTTTCAAAAGAGGTAATTTATTTAAACGAGGAAACCGTCTGGGGCTCAAAGGAAGGCGGAAAGCCAAATCCCAATATGCCGGAAAAACTTAAGCAGATTCGTGAGCTGTTTTTAGCAAACAAGCCTGCAGAGGCTGATAAATTAGCCGAGAAAATAATGGGTGATTGCTTTACCAGAATCTGTTCTTACGAATCAGCGGGAAGGCTCACGATCAATTTGCACGATAATGATAATTGCAAGAATTACGCACATAAGTTAGATGTTATGCGCGGCGTTGCAACGGTAGAATATGACCGTTTCGGAACACATTACACACGCGAGTGTTTCGTGTCATATCCGGATAATATAATTGCATATCGCGTTACTTCCAATGGAGATAAATTAAACGCGTGGATTACATATGACAGAGAATTTACAATGTCTGTAAACTCCGAAAACAACGAGCTTTGCGCAATTGCACACACTATGCGAGGAAATCATAAGTTTTCTACCCGTGCGCGTGTTGTAACAGACGGTAAGGTTGAGTGCAAGGATGGAGACCTTTACGTTTCCGATACTAATTCCTTTACCGTTTATATTTCAATTGACACTGAATTTAGAAATGGAGATAATTTTGCAACCGTTGCAAAGTTTCCGACTGATAACTATGACACGGTCAAGGCACGCCATGTTGATGATTTCTTAAGCTTTATGACGAGAGCCGATATCTCACTTCCGGAGATTGAAAATGTTGAAAATACATCGGCATATTCACGCTTCCGTGCAATGGGTTGGAACGGCTATCACGATGGTGGCCTTGTTGCACTGCTTTGGCAGTACGGCAGATATTTAAACGTTTCAACCGGCAGAGAGGGAACACTTCCGTCTAACCTTCAGGGCCTTTGGACACAGCATATAATCTCCGAGTGGAGCTCGGACTATCATACAAATATCAATCTCCAGATGAACTATTGGCCGACCGAGGTTACAAACTTATCCGACCTTCACAAGCCACTCTTTGACTATATGAATGATTATCTCTTAGAGTCGGGTAAGAACACAGCAAAGGTTGCATACGGAACTCGTGGCTGTGTTGTTCATCACTTAAGCGATATTTATGGATTTACATCACCTG
Organism: Eubacteriales bacterium; assembly: GCA_045589235.1. Classification (GTDB taxonomy): domain Bacteria; phylum Bacillota; class Clostridia; order Oscillospirales; family JAAYXM01; genus RGIG7332. The sequence goes on from JAZNOR010000075.1 coordinate 18,639, forward strand.
CTGACGGTCTCTGGGGCATTTGGCCACACGGCGGCAGCTGGCTTTCATATCATATGTGGGAGCATTATCTCTACACAAAGGATACAGAATTTCTTAAAAACGATGCTTATGAATATTTAAAGCAGATAGCTCTTTTCTTCCTCGATAATATGATGGAAAAGGACGGAGTTTTGCACTATGCTCCGTCTTCATCACCGGAGAACAGATATCTTGTTCCGGATGAAAACGGCGAGAAGTATGCTTGCTTCCTTGCAATGAGTTCAACTATGGACATCGGCATAATCGGCGGTGTTTTCAGAAACTTCCTTGATGCATCGGAAATTCTGGGCATTGACGATGAGGATGTTTGTGCAATTCGTGCAGCTAAAGAGAAATTACCGCCGTTTAAGGTTGGTAAATTCGGTCAGATTTGCGAATGGATTGAGGACTATGAGGAGACCGAGATTGGCCATCGCCACATTTCACCTGCATTTGCAATGTATCCGGATAATGCAATTAACAGAAGTACACCGGAGCTTTATAGGGCGGTTGCGGTCAGCATTGACAGACGACTCGGCGGCGGCATAAATGAGCAAGGTGCAGGTATTTGCAATGTCGGCTGGAGCCTTTCATGGCTTACAAATCTTCTTGCACGTCTCCGTAATGGCGAGAAGGCATATTCAATGGTTAGAAGCTATATTTTAGAATGTACTTCGCAGAATTTTATGGACCTCTATCCGCTTCCAAAGGGTAAAAAATGCTTCCAGATTGACGGCAATATGGGTATGGTTGCGGGAATTTCAGAAATGCTTATCCAGAGCCATGAGGGAGTTGTTGCACTTATCCCTGCAATTCCGAAAATGTGGGCAGACGGTAACTTCAGAGGCCTTTGCGCACGCGGCGGCTTTGAAGTAGATACCCGTTGGGAAGATATGTCGGTATGTGAATTTACAATTACCGCAAAAGCAGATGATTCCGTAATAATTGAACTTCCTGAAACTCAGAAGAATTGCGAGTTTATCGGCTCTGACGGCAAGACATATTCAGCAGTTGATAATAAGATAACACTTAGCGGAATTTCAAAATTAACCCTTAAAGTTAAATAAAAAAAGGCATCTCGTAACGGCGCCTTCACATAGGGAGAAATTGGTTTTGGACTGATCTTTTCCGTTAATAGTGCATCAAAAAAATCGGTAATACGCCAGTATTACCGATTTTTTATTCTTTCTATTAAACGAAAAATCTCTATCACAAAACTGCAAAGCATCATAAAAACTGCAATTTTTGATGCAGAGCAAGCAAAAAATAAGCAGATATCCTGACGGATTTCAAATATTTTTTGTGAAGCTCGGCGCTAAAATAGTGTTTTTATGACAAATTATCCCTGTGTGA
>JAZNOR010000076.1:0-6671 GCA_045589235.1 Eubacteriales bacterium
AATTATAATACAAGACCGAACAATTTACTTAGCATTTTCTATTTATTTTTTGCCTAATTCTACTAAATATAGTTTATCATAGATAAAAATTTTAACAATGCACTATCTTATTTTAAATCTTCACTATTTTGCAAAAAAGCAGTTCGAATGAACTGCTTTTTTATTACTTGATATATTCAAATTCAAGGTCGTAGATAATAATCGTGTCGCCTTCTTCAACACCGCGCGCCTCAAGTTTATCGAAAACACCGTTTTTACGGAGTAAATTCTCAAAATAGAGTCGTGATTCGTGGTCAGAGAAGTTAACCGAACCCATAGCACGCTTAATCCAATTAGCCTCAACCATATATACATCACCGTTAAGTCGGGTAATTTCGATATTATAGTCGTGGTCAATTTCTTCAACAGGTGCCACATATTCAGGCTCATAGGTCTTAATCGGCGGTAGCGTTGAGAGCATTTCTGAAATTTTATTAAGCAGCGCATCTACGCCACTACGTGTTGCAGCGGACATTTCAAAGAAAGGAAGCCCCTTAGCTTCAATATAGCTCTTAAATGTCTCAATCTGCTCATCGTCATAAACAAGGTCGCACTTGTTTGCCGCAACAATTTGCGGACGCGAAGCAAGCTCAGGGTTATAGCGCTCAAGCTCCTCGTTTATCTTTTCAAAATCGTCAATTGGGTCTCTTCCTTCGCTTCCCGAAACATCAACAATATGCACAAGAAGTCGGCATCTGTCAATATGGCGCAAAAATGTGTGGCCAAGACCTGCACCCTCGCTCGCACCCTCGATAATACCGGGGATATCCGCCATTACATACGAAAACTCTTCATTTACGCGCACAACACCTAAGTTTGGCGTAAGCGTTGTAAAATGATAGTTCGCGATTTTCGGTTTTGCGGCAGAAACCATCGAAAGAAGCGTTGACTTACCGACATTCGGGAAACCTGCAAGACCAACATCAGCAAGTAATTTAAGTTCTAAACGGACGGTCATTTCTTCCCCGTCAAGACCCGGCTTTGCAAAGCGCGGAGCTTGTCTTGTCGGAGTTGCAAAATGCTGGTTTCCCCAGCCGCCACGGCCGCCTTTACAGATAGTAAAACGGTCAATATCCGACATATCACAAACGAGCGCACCACTCTCATCATCATAAACGAGAGTTCCTCGCGGCACACGGATAACTAAATCCTCACCGTTTTTTCCGCTGCAGCGCTTTCCGCCGCCCGGTTCACCATTTTTAGCGACATATTTGCGTTTATAGCGGAATTCGACGAGCGTCGACATATGGTCGTTTACCTCAAGGATAACGTTACCGCCGTTACCGCCGTCGCCACCATCAGGACCGCCGTTTGCAACATATTTTGCACGGTGAAACGCAACCGCGCCGTCGCCGCCGCGACCTGCGTGTAAAAATATTTTAGCTACATCAACAAACATAACTTTTCTCCTAAGATAACAAAAGGGCTTCTCCGTAATCGGACAAGCCCCATTTTCTTGTTATTACTGTGCAACCGGCACAATGGACACTTTCTTGCGATCGCGGCCCATACGCTCGAATTTAACAACACCGTCAGCCATAGCAAAGAGGGTATCATCAGAACCCTTGCCTACGTTGGTACCCGGATGAATCTTTGTACCGCGCTGACGAACAAGAATGTTGCCTGCTAAAACGAACTGACCGTCAGCACGCTTTACACCAAGACGCTTTGACTCAGAGTCACGACCGTTCTTAGTTGAACCAACACCCTTTTTATGAGCAAAAAACTGAATTGATAACTTCATCATTGGAATTACACCTCCAAAACTTCGATATATTCCGAATATTCATCTCTTAGAGCAGCAAGGTAAATCATAAGCGCTGTTATCATATTAGCCGCCTCGGAATTTTCTTCAGTAAGCATAACAGAAACAGTTGCCGACTTTTCATCGGATTTAACCTTTGCCGCCGCACCGATTACGTCTGTAATCGCGCATTCACATAAGCCGACGGCTGAAGAAACCGCAGCACACACGATGTCAGAGCCCTCCTCTGCATATCCTGCATGACCCGAAACCTCAAAGCCAATCTTGCCCTGTGTGTAAAACTTCGCCGTAATCATTATACACTGATCTTCTCAATCTGAAGCTTTGTGTACGGCTGGCGATGACCCTGGCGTCTTCTGTAGTTCTTCTTCGGCTTCATCTTGAAGACGAGAATCTTCTTGCTCTTACCGGTCTTAACAACCTTAGCAGAAACAGTAGCGCCCTCTACCTTCGGGGTACCGATGGTAGTATTCTCACCGTCGATAAGCATTAAAACGTTATCAAATGTAACATCGCCCTCAGCGTCTAACTTCTCAACGAAGATAACATCGCCTTCAGAAACCTTGTACTGCTTACCGCCTGTAACGAAAATTGCCTGCATTGTATTGCACCTCTCTCTCATTTTTAGAGTCACGCTTTGGAAGGTACGGAATAATCCGTTTAGAAACCCACTCAAATGCGGCTTTAGCTATTTTAGCACATAAATTTACAAAAGTCAATACTTTTTTATCATTTATAAAAATGTACGATTTTACATTTACATTTTATCACAAAAGCTGTAATATGTAAATACGAAAGGTGGAATTATTATGTGTAATATCGCTGGATATGCAGGCAATAAACAAGCTGCTCCCATACTTATTGAAATGTTAAAACGCGAAGAATGTTTCGACGGTGGTTTTTCTGCCGGTATTGCAACTCTTCACGATGGTAAAATTCACTACCGTAAGGTTATCGGTACCGTTGATGATTTAGTAAACAACACAGATGTTCTCTCACTCCCCGGTACTATTGGTATCGCGCACACACGCCCGGGTGGGGACAGAATTGAGTTTGCTCATCCGCAGGTTTTCTTAAATGATTCCTTTGCATCAATAAGTAACGGTGACATTCCTCGTGACGGAAGCTTTGCAGAATCCAGGAGCTATTGCGCAAATATGCTTGAAGAAAAAGGCTATGTTTTTCCTGAAAGCATTCGTTTCCCTGCAGGAACTTCGCCGCATCCGCAACTAAAAAACGGCGAGCATGTTTTCAAAAACTATGTTCTTATGGCTCTTATTGATTATTATATGAAACAAGGAATGTCATTATCGGAAGCGCACGCCAAAGCCGAGAGTGGTCTTTTTGCCGAAGTCGTCACCCTCATATTAAAAGCAGACATTCCTGATATGATAAGCGTTGTTCGTTCAACACGCCCGATGGAGGTTATGGTAAACGGAGATGAAACATATATCGCAACAACACCGTTTGCGTTCCCTAAAATTTCGGGTGGTGTTGTCTCATCACTACCTACACTTCACGCGTGCAGAATTTACGCAGGGGGATACGAGGTAACAAAACACAAAATTAATGACCACAATGTTTGCCCGATTACACCTATGACTTACATAAAGGCTTATGATGCAATTGTTAATATGTTTAACAGTTCAAGCGAGCCTCTCACCTTCCACGACCTTCAGGTTAAGCTTGATAAAGAGCACCCCGAAATCTGGCATGAGAAGCACCGTTATACCCAGTATGCCAAGGTTGTTTATGATATTTTATGGCAGCTCAATTTAGAGGACAAGTTAAATATAGAAATCAAAAAGCACACGAACAAAGCAAATCAGGTACGCAACCTTGCGTATATGACATTAAAATAAACGGAGAATTTTTATGTGTAATATAGCAGGATATGTTGGTAATAAGCAAGCAGCACCAATACTAATCGAAATGTTAAAGCGTGAAGAGTGCTTTGACGGGGGATTTTCTGCGGGAGTTGCAACGATTCACGAAGGCAAAATCCACTATCGCAAGGTAGTCGGCACCGTTGAAGATTTAATAAATAGCACCGATGTTCTCTCACTTCCGGGCACAATCGGTATTGCTCACACACGCCCTGGCGGTGACAGAATCGAGCACGCTCATCCGTTTATTGCTCCTGATGAAAAACTCGCAATGGTATCTAACGGTGACACACCGATGGACGATTTGATTCAGCAGAGAAAAGATATTTTAACAATGCTCGAAAAAGAAGGATACGACTTCCCATACAGCTATGTAAATGCTGATGACAAGAAATCAGGCAGACTCGCAAACGGTGAATGTGTTGGCAAAAACTATATTATTTTAGCTTATACACAATACTTTTTAGACCGTGGTAAAAGCTTTGACGAAGCTCACGCACTTGCTGAAGACGGAATGTTTGCCGAAAATGTAAGCGTTATGTTAAAACACGACATTCCCGATAAAATCAGTGTTGTGCGCGCAACCCGTCCGATGCAGGTTATGATAAATGGTGACGAAACATATATTGCAACATGCAATTTTGCATTCCCTGAAATTCCGGGCGCAGTTATTTCATCACTTCCGACGCTTCATTCTTGCAATATTTTTGCTGGCGGTTATGAGGTTACAAAGTACAGAATAGAAAGTCACGGCGTCTGCCCGATTACCCCTATGACCTACATAAAAGCTTATGATTATATTGTAAATATGTTTAACAGTTCAAGCGAGCCACTCACCTTCCACGACCTTCAGGTTAAGCTCGATAAAGAGCATCCCGAAATCTGGCATGAGAAGCACCACTACACCCAGTATGCAAAAGTTGTTTACGATATTTTGTGGCAATTGCATCTTGAAGGTCGCTTGAATATCGAAATAAGAAAACACGAGAATACTCGTCACCAGGTACGCGAGCTTGCATATATGTCACTTAAGGGTAATGAACGATGAAAAAGTTTGATTACAAATGGGTTGTAGCTGCCCTCTGTTTTTTGATGGTGTTCATAACGCTCGGCTTTTGCAGCTCGTCGCGCAGCCTTTACATCGCACCCGTGTGCGAAGCTCTCGGAATTAAGCGAAGTGCCTTTTCAATAAACGACACCTGTCGTTTTATCGCAACAAGTGTTACCAATATGTTTTTCGGCACACTTGTCTCACGCTTTGGCACAAAGAAGCTCATCGGCTTTGGTTTTTTATCACTTGCAGCTTCATCGTTTATTTATTCATTTGCGCCGAGCATTTATCTCTTCTATCTGGGTGGAGTATTCCTCGGCGTCGGACTCTCATTCACGACCACAACAATGGTTGGTGCAGTTATAAACAAGTGGTTTCGTGAAAACCGTGGAACTGTTATGGGCGCAATCCTTGCCTCAAACGGAATCGGAGCAGCCATTGCGACGCAGATAATAACTCCGATTATTCACAGAAGTACAAACATTTTCTCATATAGAAGAGCGTATTTTTTGACTGCAATAATTTTAATTGTCGCAGCAGCTATCATACTTGTATTTTATAAAGAAAAAAGTTCTGAAAGCTCATCGCCATCAAAGAAAAGTCCGCGAGGTAAAGTCTGGCCGGGAATTGAATACACTACTGCAGTTAAAAAGCCTTACTTTTACGGCGCGTGCATTTGCATCTTCCTGTCAGGTCTTATCTTGCAAGGCACAACAGGCGTTGTCGCCGCACATTTCGAAGATATTGGCATTGATTCAACCTATATCGCAGCGGTTTTGAGCGCCGCTTCGCTCGCCCTCTCGGGCTCCAAATTCTTGGTAGGCTTTATCTATGACCGTCTGGGGCTTCGCAAAACCTCAAACATCTGCTTTACCTGCGCACTGGGGCTTATGTTAATTATGCTATTCTCATCAAATTCAGCACTTGGCAGAGCTTTTGCAATGAGCTATGCTCTCTTTTCCGCAATGGCACTACCGCTTGAAACTATTATGCTCCCGATTTATGCAGGAGATTTATTCGGCGAGAAATCATTTAATAAAATTCTCGGAATTTTCGTGTCAGTAAACACCGCAGGCTATGCACTAGGCTCTATTTTCGTAAATTTTTTTCACGACATTTTTGGAAATTACAACATCGCCTTTATAGTTTGCGCTCTCCTCGTTCTCGCGGCATTTATCACAATGCAGTTTGTTATAACTGCAGCACACAAGGAGTGCAAGAGAATTGAATCAGAAATAAAAGGATGAGGTTAACCCTCATCCTTTTATTTTTTCAACTATTACTTCCGCTATTTTTAAATACCCCTCATTCGTTAAGTGAACCCCATCTTCCGAAATGAGAGAGTCATCATTTGTTGGTGTATACAAGTCAATTATAGGCAAATTATATTTTTCTGCAATACACTTCGCTACATTATTTCGTGCAACAACACGAGCGTCGCGCTCACCTATTATATGTGTTGTGAGCAAGATATAAAGCGGGGTGTTTTTAAACTCATTTAACAAAAACTTTACCATCTCTTCATAGTGATAAGCATATTCATCTTCATCACTTAAATGAAAACCGTGAAGTCCGTTATTTAAAAGAATTGCACTTCTCTGCACTTCTTGCTTCGCAAAGAGCAAGATTGACTCTTTAAAATACGGATTATCAAGACCTTTTGATGTACCAAATCCGTCGAAAAGAATTTCTTCTTTATTAACTTTAGTTGCTTCACGGCGCGCAACGCAGGATATTGAGTCGCCTATATATAAAACTCGTTTTCTTTCAGGTTCATTTGCATATTCTATCCACAAATTATCCCACTCGTAACGCTCAAGTTTTGTTTTAATATCGCCTTTTTCATAAGTAAATTCGCTCATATTTAATCCTTCTTTCCGTTTGCTAAAAATCCATTAAGAGGCTTAAATCCAAGCGCAATTGCAGGAGA
>JAZNOR010000077.1:0-10013 GCA_045589235.1 Eubacteriales bacterium
GAAAAATATGATTGCAAAAGAACGAAATTATGGTGTTGACCTGTTGAGAATTGTTTCTATGTTTATGGTCGTTATATTACATATACTCGGTCGAGGTGGAGTATTGCAGGATGTAAATGTTTTCTCGCTCAATTATGTAATAAGCTGGTTTATGGAAATTGCCGCATTTTGTGCGGTTAACTGTTACGCCATTATATCGGGATATGTTGGATATGGCAGAAAGACAAAATATTCAAACCTGCTTGATTTAATTTTTTGTGTTATTTTTTACACGATTCTGTTAACAGTATTAGGATGTATTATTGATCCGTCGACAGGAGTTAAAGGTTTTGTAAAATCACTTTTACATATACGCGGTAACGGCTATTGGTATGTGAAAGCTTATTTTTGCGCATTCTTCTTTTTTCCACACATTAATTTTATTGTAGAGAAATATGATGAAAAACGGCTGTATATGCTTGGCGTAGTAGTGCTTGTACTGTTCTCGGTTATACCGACATTGTTTTTGGCAGATGTTTTTTCTCTTAATTCTGGTTATAGTCCATTCTGGTTAATGATTTTGTATTTTATCGGTGCTGTCATGAAGAAATATGACAGCGATGTAAACAAAGCGAAAGGCAAATATTTATTTTTGTATCTGCTTATGGTTGTGTTAACTCTTCTTTTGAAACTATGTATTTCTTTTGCAGCACAAAGGTTTTCGAGAATAGAAGGCTTAAGTAGCCTTTTGGTTTCATATACATCTCCGACGATTGTACTCTCAGGGATATTTTTGTTTAAGTTTTTCTCTAAACTTGATTTGAATAAAGTAATGAAGAAAATTGTTTCAATAATCTCTCCATTAACGTTCGGCGTATATTTAATACACACACAGTATTTCATTTGGAATTATCTCAAAAATAGATTTACACACTTTGCAAGCTTAAATCCACTGTGCCTTTTTGGCGTTGTAATTACAACAGCTGCTGCAATTTTTTTAATGTGCAGTTTTATTGATTACATAAGATTTTCTTTGTTCCGGATGTTTAAAATTAACAAAATGTCGAAACTAATAGCCGGCAAATTTTTGTTAACGGAAGAGAGGCAGAAAGGCATTCAAGAGACAAAATAAAAAATCTCGGTAGACTATCTACCGAGATTTTTTGTTTCACTTGCAAGGTAAAGGGAACCGCAGATTATTAGTGCATCTGTATTTTGCAAGTTTTCTTTTGCTGTTTTTAAGGCTTCATCTAAATTTGATGAAACTATTCCGTTACAGTGTTTTAAAAGATTTTCGGGTTCTTCAGAACGGGAAGTATTCGGTTTTGTTAAAATTAAAACATCTGAAAAGCTTTCTGCGATTTTAACCATTGCTTCACTCGATTTATCCTTCATACAACCGAAAATGGTTACTATTTTTTTATTAGATAAAAGATTTTCAATACTACTTTTCAGAGATAACATTCCGTTCTCGTTATGCGCACCGTCTACAATAATAAGCGGATTTTTGCTTTTAATTTCAAGGCGCGCCGGGAATTTAACTTCTGCCAAACCCTCTTTAATTGCCGAAAGGGGAAGTTCTAATTTTTCGCATGCGGTGAGAACTAAAGCTAAATTAAGAAGCTGATGCTGACCTACAAGCGGTAAATTCAATTTTTCGTCTTTGTATAAAACTTCCGTTTTTTCAATACTTTCGCTTAAAACGGTGAAGTTTTGCGTGGCATAAGTTAAATTTACAGATAAATCATTGCACGTTTTTTCGATAACTGCTTTTGCATCGGGATGCTGATTATCGCCTGTTACAACGCTTGAACCGCGCTTAATAATTCCGCATTTTTCAAACGCGATTTTATCAATCGTGTCGCCCAAAAATTCGGTGTGATCGAGCGCGAGCGTTGTAATTATTGCAAGGAGAGGCGCGGGGATAACGTTTGTTGCATCAAATCTTCCGCCAAGCCCGACCTCTAAAACAACAATGTCACACTTTTGCTCTGCGAAAATAAATAATGCCGTCGCGGTCATTATTTCAAAGAAATTAACCTGTAAAGCTTTACTTTCACATATTTCACGAACACGTGAAACCGCACTTGCAAAGATTTCTTCATTTACAGGTGCGCAGTCTATCTGAATTCGCTCCAAAAAGTCATAGACAAAGGGGGATATAAATGTTCCGACCTTGCGACCTGAGCTTTTTAAAATGGAAGAGAGCATCGTTGTCGTGCTGCCCTTGCCGTTTGTTCCTGCAATATGAATGAATTTAAGGCCTTGCTCAGGATTGTTTAAAGCGGATAAGATTTCTCTTACCCGCTTTAATGTGTTTTCTTTGGCAAAGCGCGGAATATTCATTACATATTCTAAGCTTTCCTTATAGTTCATAGTCTTGCAAGGCTCTCGTCAATTTTAGCAAGAAGTGAGTTAACTTTTTCTAATTTCTCACGCTCTGCATCAACGACGTTCTTCGGTGCACGGTCAACGAATGACGGATTGTTGAGCTTTCCTGTAATCATATTATAATCCTTCATTGCCTTTTCGCGCTCTTTGTTAAGACGCTCGATTTCCTTATCACGGTCGATGAGCTCGTTCATCGGAATGTAGAGCGAAACCGCGTTGGTAACAGCGTTAACCATTGATGAAGCGTCTGCCAGAGTTTCGGCTGTAACTGAAATTTCACTTGCATAAGCGAGCTTTGCAAGGAATACCTTACTTGCTTCGAAGGTAGCACGTGTTTCCGCATTTTCGGAAACAACGATGAGCTGAGCCTTCTTTGACGGCGGAACATTCATCTCGGCACGGCGGTTACGGATTGTACGGATAGCATCCATAATCTGTTCCATCTTGAGTGAATCCTCAGGGAAAGAGAGCGCATCGCTCTTCTCGGGCCACTTTGAAATCATAATAGACTCGCCCTCGTGAGGAAGTGTCTGCCAGATTTCTTCTGTGATAAACGGCATAAACGGATGGAGAAGCTTTAATGTGTTTGATAAAACGTAAGCGATGACGTTCTCGCAATTCTTGTGTGCCTCAACGTTTTCGGTATCGAAAAGACGCGGTTTAACAAGCTCAATATACCAGTCGCAGAGATTATCCCAAATAAAGTCGTATAGCTTCTGAGCGGCAACGCCGAGCTCGTAGTTATCAATATTATCGGTAACTTCGCCGACAAGCTCGTTGTATTTATTTAAAATCCAACGGTCAGCGAGTTCTAATTTATCTGCATCGGGTAATTTAATTTCATCAATTGTGAGGTTCATAAGCACGAAACGTGAAGCGTTCCAAATCTTGTTTGCGAAGTTGCGGTTAGCTTCAATTCGCTCGATGTAGAAACGAGCGTCATTTCCCGGTGAGTTACCTGTAGCGAGGGAGAAGCGGAGCGCATCTGCGCCAAACTGCTCAACAACCTCAAGCGGGTCAACGCCGTTGCCGAGAGATTTAGACATCTTTCTGCCCTGTGAGTCACGAATGATACCGTGGATAAATACCGTCTTAAACGGCTCTTTCTCCAAATGCTCCATACCGGAGAAAATCATACGAGCAACCCAGAAGAAGATGATGTCATAACCCGTGACCATAACAGAGGTCGGGTAGAAATAGTCGAGCTCCGGAGTCTTGTCCGGCCAGCCGAGAGTGCTAAATGGCCAGAGAGCTGAGGAGAACCAGGTATCGAGAACGTCTTCCTCCTGGCGAAGCTTCTTTGAACCGCATTTTGCACATTCTGTCGGATCCTCAATGGATACGTTAACGTGACCGCATTCCTCGCAGTAGAACGCAGGAATTCTGTGACCCCACCAGAGCTGACGGGAGATACACCAGTCGTGAACGTTTTCCATCCAGTTTAAATATGTCTTTGAGAAGCGGTCGGGAACGAACTTGATTGTGCCGTCCTTAACAACGCGGATAGCCTCTTTAGCAAGCGGTTCCATCTTAACAAACCACTGAGCTGAGGTAATCGGCTCAACAACTGTGCCGCAACGGTAGCAGGAGCCGACGTTATGAGTATGGTCGCGAATTTCTAAAAGAAGACCCTGCTCCTCTAAATCCTTAATCATTGCATCACGCGCAACATATCTGTCCATACCCTGGTACTTGCCGCCGTTTTCGTTGATGCAGCCGTTACCGTCCATAACAAGGATTTCCTCTAAGTTATGGCGTTTACCAACCTCGAAGTCGTTCGGGTCGTGGCACGGAGTAATCTTAACGCAGCCGGTACCGAATTCTTTATCAACATACTCGTCTGCAATAATCGGAATTTCGCGGCCGACAAGCGGTAAGATAACCTTCTTGCCGACGAGGTGAGTGTAACGCTCGTCATCAGGATGAACTGCAACAGCGCTGTCGCCGAGTAATGTCTCAGGACGGGTGGTTGCAATTACAAGATACTCATCAGAATCCGCAATCGGATATTTGATGTGCCAGAAATGGCCTGCTTTTTCTGAATATTCAACCTCGGCATCGGAGAGCGCGGTTGTACACTCCGGACACCAGTTGATTATGCGGTTGCCCTTGTAGATAAGGCCCTTTTCATATAAGCGAACGAAAACCTCGCGGACAGCGCGAGCGCAAACATCGTCCATAGTAAAGCGCGCGCGGTCCCAGTCACAGGATGCGCCGAGCTTCTTCTGCTGTTCAACGATACGGTTGCCGAATTTATTCTTCCAGTCCCACACACGCTCTAAGAACTTGTCGCGACCGAGGTCGTGACGGGTAAGCCCCTCTTCCTTGCGGAGAGTTTCCTCAACCTTAATCTGAGTTGCAATACCTGCATGGTCAGTGCCGGGAAGCCAGAGAGCAGAATAGCCCTGCATACGGCGGGTACGTGTTAAAATATCCTGCAGTGTCGAGTCAAACGCGTGACCTAAATGAAGCTGACCTGTGACGTTTGGCGGCGGCATAACGATTGAGAACGCAGGTTTATTCTCATCAACCTCTGCGTGGAAGAAGCCACCATCTTCCCAAAACTTATAAAGTCGCGCTTCGACCGCTTTCGGGTCGTAGACTTTTTCGAGCTCTTTTGCCATAGTAATAAACTCCTTTGTAAAAAAATAAAGCCGCCCCATACTGATGTATGGGACGGCATAAACCGCGGTACCACCCAAATTGACTGAAAAAATTCCAGCCCACTTAAGACGCATATAACGGTGCATAACCGGCGATGCTTAAAAAATTCGGCATCGCAGCTCGGGAGCGACAATGCATCTTAAATCAGGTTGAAGTTTCAGCAAGTTCTTCAACTCTCTGGGCAGATTTTTAGGATACAACCTCTCCGTCATCGCTTTTCATCTAAACTATAATACAATATAAAAGAAGATTTGTCAAGAAAGGGGAAAAATAATTTCAATTGGATTTAAGTATTTTGCAAGTTTTTCGGGAATGTTTTTGGGAATAAGAACAATATGTTTTTTTGAAAACTTAATATCAAAGCATAAATCTACGGGAATTTTGCCCAAAAGCTTTCCTTCAACAGAAAGAGTTTTATTTTTAATGTGTACATTCAGCTCCTCGATTGGTATGTAATCGGGGAGTTTTTGTTTTATTAGTGCGGTGAGATACGCGTCTGAAATTTTCGGCAAAAAGAAAATAAGCAAAATGACGGGGAGAGAAATAAGAATTATTTTTTTCATAGCAAAACACCTTTTTTGACATAATAACTGTTTGGAGATAAGTATAATATTTTATGGCGGAGGCGACGATAATTGGTTTTTAATGTGTACATAGATATGATATTCTTTATAAATCTTATGGCGAATTATTGCACACTGTCGGCAACGGCTATGGTTACCGGTGCGCCGGAAAAAAAGTGGAGAATAATTACGGCGTCAATGATAGGCGGAATATACGGCACGGTAATTTATATGTTTGATATTTTGAATTTAATATGGATAAAGCTGGCAGTTGGTGTAATTATGGTTGTAATTGCTTTTGGAATTAAAAAAATAATCCGTATGTTTTTGAGCTATTTTGGACTTTGCGCAGTGTTTGCGGGAGTTTCGCTCGCACTCGGATTTCTTTTAAACACAACACAATCGTTTTATATTTTTTCAGCATCCGTGTTTATTTCATATCTTATTTTACTTTTTGCGTTCAGACCAAGTGCGTTTGGACTAAGTGAAAAGAAGGTTGTTGAGCTTGAAGTTACATATAATGAAAAAACAGTGAAAACAAAAGCACTCGTTGATACGGGAAATACACTTTGCGACCCGCTTACAAATACGCGTGTCGCAATTATTGAATTTGAAGCGCTCGCGGAATTTTTCACAAATGAAGAGAATGATTTGATTCTACGTATGCGTGAAGAGGATGCTATTTTAGCTTTATCTAAAAAATTTCGCCTGATTCCGTATAAAACAATTGAAAAAAGCGCGTTTTTACTTGCGTTCAAACCGGATAAAATCAAAATTTCCGGCAAGGAGAAGAGTATGCTCGTTGCCATATGCAAAAATAAAATTTCCGACGGTGGTGTATATTCGGCGCTCGTCGGTACAGCGGAGGTTTAGAAATGAGAAAAATAAGGTTTAGAATATATCTGTGGATAATGCGACATTTCCCGTCTGCTGTGCATTACATATGCGGAAGTGATACACTTCCGCCACCACTCTCTCCCGAGGAAGAGGCATATCTTATGTCTAATTTCGATGAGGATAACGATAATATAAAGCGCGTGCTCATTGAACATAATCTGCGACTTGTTGTATATATTGCGCGCAGGTTTGAGAACACGGGAATAAATATCGAGGATTTGATTTCGATCGGCACAATCGGGCTTATAAAATCAATCAATACATATAATCCCAGTAAGAAGATAAAGCTTGCGACTTATGCATCGCGCTGTATCGAAAATGAAATTTTAATGCATCTTCGCAAAACAGCGGGAAAACTTCGCGAGGTATCATTCGACGAACCTCTTAATACCGATTGGGACGGTAATGAGCTCCTGCTATCTGATATTTTGGGCACTGAAGAGGATAGCGTTATGCGTCCGATTGAAGACGATGTTGACCGAGGGCTTTTATACGATGCACTTGCTAAGTTACCACCGCGCGAGGCAGAAATAATTTCACTTCGCTTTGGGCTTTCGGGAAAGGACGAAATGACTCAGAAAGAGGTTGCAGACAGCCTCGGAATTTCACAATCATACATATCACGACTTGAAAAAAGAATAATCGCGCGACTTAAAAAAGAAATTTCGCGCATGACATAAAACACACCTTCCGTGGCAATACTTTACTTAGTAAATTATGCTGCGGGGGGATTTTTCTTTATGCAGGGAAAAGTTGAAATTTGCGGGGTTAATACCGCGCATCTTGCAGTTTTGAGTAATGACAGAACAAATGAACTGCTCCATAAATACAGAGAGGGAGATAAAAATGCGCGCGAGGAGCTTATTGCAGGAAATTTAAGGCTTGTGCTCAGTGTAATACAGCGGTTTGCAAACCGAGGTGAGCTGGTAGATGACCTTTTTCAGGTGGGCTGTGTGGGACTTATTAAATCAATTGATAATTTTGATGTAACTTTGGGTGTGCGGCTATCCACATATGCAGTTCCGATGATAATCGGCGAGATACGCAGATACCTGCGCGATAACTCAACAATTCGCGTGTCGCGCAGTATGAGGGATACAGCGTATCGTGCTTTGCAGATTAAAGAAAAATTTATTTATGAAAACTCACGCGAGCCGAGTGTTGATGAAATCGCGCGCATTATGGACATGAAAAAGGAGGATGTTGTATTCGCTCTTGATGCGATTATGGATCCGATATCGCTCTACGACCCGGTATATTCGTCAAGCGGAGATGAAACAATGTGTGTGATGGATCAGGTGGGGGATATTAAAAATACAGACGAGCACTGGATAAATAACATAGCACTTTCCGAGGCAGTTGAGCATTTGGGTGAGCGCGAGAGGCATATTTTAAGCCTTCGGTTTTATGAGGGTAAAACCCAAATGGAGGTAGCTCGCGAAATCGGAATAAGTCAGGCACAGGTATCGCGCCTTGAAAAAAGCGCAATTGAGCGAATAAAAAAGGAACTTTAGTGTGGAGACACCAAAACACAAAGAGCATTGGAAATCTTACTGTCTGTTAAGTAAAAAAAGCGAAATCAAAGAGCAGTTTTATACTCTTCGATTTCGCTTTTAGAATTTATTTGCGTTATAGAGAATATTAAATTATTTCTTATAGCTTTCCTAATCTGTTCCGCCAAACAGATCAGGGGCAATTTATTTATTTCGCGCTAAAAAAGAGCGAAACCAATTCCTTTATAGCCTCCAAAGTTAGAAAATTATCCTGATTATCATAAGCGTAAATGCTCTCGCCTGATGAGTATTTTATATCAAGCTTTGCACCGTACATATCGGGAAGACCGCTTACAGTTGAGCTGTATCCGTTGTGCTTTGCAAAATCATATTTTGAAACAATTTCCTGTAGTTTAGCCATAAATGAAACGTTGGTTTTAAATTCTTTAGTTTCTCCGTCTCCAAATGTGTTGCGCCACTTGGCTTTGCAGATAACGGATTCGTTTTCCAAATCAGCACTGAGTGTATAAATTCTGCCGTTAAGCTCGCTTTCATCTTCTAAAACCAGAGAAATAAGCGAAAATTTACAATTAAAACTTATTATTTCAGATGAGTTAATGCTTTTCGGAGAATCTTCGCCGCTATTGTATTTTTTAACTCCACCATCTTCTTCGTTCGTTATAGTATCGGATGTTCTGCATCCGCTGAAGGTTAACAGCAAAGTAATTGCAATCGCAAGAGATAAACAAAGAATAATCACTTTCGTCATAATGAAATCCTTTCTGAAAACGCCCTGCACTAAAAGCACAGGGCGTTTTTTATTTATTTGTTAATAAAGCGATATAAGAAGGTAACAACTTGAGCGCGTGTGCAGCTTGCATTCGGTGAGAAAGTTCCGACACCTGTACCGCCTGTGATGCCTTCTTCAACTGCCCATAAAACTGCATCGTAGTAATAATCACCGCTCTTTACATCGTTAAACGGATTATTGCTTCCTTTAGCCTTCGGTTGACCTGCGCATCTCCAAAGGAAGGTAACAACCTGAGCGCGTGTGCAGCTTGCATTCGGTGAGAAGGTGCCAACCCCTGTACCACCTGTGATATTGCTGCCGTAAGCCCACATAACAGGCTTGAAGTAATAAGCAGTCTTTGCTACATCTTTAAACGGATTGTCAATTGCTGCAGGCTCGGGAGACGCTACCATTCTGTGGAGGAAGGTAACAACTTGAGCTCTTGTGCAGCTTGCATTTGGTGAGAAGGTGTTCTCACTTGTACCTCCTGTTATACCTTCTTCAAGTGCCCACATAACAGGGTCGTAGTAATATGCACTACTCGGAACATCAATAAAGCTCTTCTTGCCATTGCCAGAGTCGCCTGAACCACTACCGGTGCCTGTGGTTGGCTTATCCTGTTCAGGAGTTGGATCTTCTGTCGGTTTTTCTGTTTCGGGAGCCGCCTCGGTAACCGGGAATTTGTATACGATAATTGCTTCATATTCGCTTCTTCCCATAATTTCGAATGCGGTTTTACCGTTAATCGTTCCTAAAATATCAGGAGTTCCGTCTTTTTTAGTTACAAACTGATAACCGGTATGAGGAGTAACGGTAACCATTACCTCGTATACATTGCCTTTTTCAAACTTATCAATACCAACTATCATAGCATTTCCGGTTGTAACGTTGCGCCAGGTAATACCTTTTGAAGCGGTTTTGTTATTAACTGTGGTATCGATCTTGTAAGTGTCGGAGTTCGGAAGCTCTGCGGTGTAGTCAGGCGACTTTCCTGCGACAGGTGCGTCTATTCCGATTACATCAACAGCACCGATTTTTGCTGCAGCTGCAGCGGTGAAGGTGTATGTAAACTTAATTGAAGAACCAACTTTCTCGACTTTCTTTTCACTTACCTTGTTTCCGTTAACTGTAACTGCAACTTTATCTGCAAAGCTTGCAACATAGTCCCAACCGATCTGATTTGCATTGACATAAACTTCAAGGTCGTAATTCTTGCCCGCGATGAATTTATCCTGT
>JAZNOR010000078.1:0-4730 GCA_045589235.1 Eubacteriales bacterium
GTGCTCGCACGCGCGCAAGACGTATATTCAAATATAAGCATTGCTGTTGCAAGAGATTGCCCCGCCCGTGATATTTTAACCGCCGATACGCCACGCAAAACTCTGGTTAGCGAGCATATCTCACACATTTTTGAAAACGAGGAGCCGTCACACCGATTTTTAGAGACACAGCTTTGGCAGCTTAGGCGCAATTTTCCGTACACCCTCATTCCTACCATTCATTTAAATGAATATCCGATAGTAGAAGGCAGCGCCGTGATTGCACAAAATGAGCTTATTGGCTTTTTAAGCGGTGAGGAGACACAAATTTATGCGCTTATTGATTCCGCCGGAAGCGGTGGATATCTGCCGCGCATAAGTGCAGACGGAGTATCCGCAACCCTTGAAATCTTACGCTGCAAACCTACTAAGCTCACTGATAAAACGCGTCTTGATGTTATGGTGTCACTTTCAAGCGTAGATGCACCGAGTGATGCAATGGATAGTGCGTTTCGCAGAAAGCTTGCTCGTGAGGCTGAGATTTTTATATCAAATCAAATTGATACCCTTATTTCAAAGCCTTTTGGCAATCCATTGCCGGACACAGTATTTGATGTCCATGTAGAGCTTAACAGTACAGGACTGCTGCGCCGTACTTCGTGAGGTGATAATCTTGTCTATTTTAATAGTCCCTGTTCTTTACGGTCTGATTTTATTTGCAGACGCTCGCCTTACCGCGCCGCATGATTTTAAAAAAAGCGAACAGATCCTATACCGCACGCTTATCGTTCTCGCTGTTTTAATGTCAATTCCGACTGCGTTTGCACTCTCGCTCGACCATGTGGGCGCATCTCTGTCAGGTCTTATCTCACTTTTTGCACGTTAGGAGATTAATATGTCAAAGGAAATAATTACAAATAAGCAGGGATTTACCCTGCTTGTGACCTTTACTATGTGCAATGCGTATACGATGCTTTTCGGCACAGATTGCGGTCGCGATGTGTGGATAGCGCACCTTATTTCCGCCGTGCTCGCTGTATTGATATGGTCACTCTTAACATCAAGCTTTGAGCGGCATCCATACACATCTTTTTTTGATATGTTGGATACCGCTTTCGGGAAGGTCATTGGCCATACTGTCACCACTTTACTTTTAATCTATGCCCTGCTCTCATGCACAACTTCAATGGGTCTTTTTGGCAGATTCACACAGCTTACCGCACTTTCAAAAACTCCGCAAATAGTTCTTCCGCTACTTCTTCTGCTTCTTGCGGTCTGGTCGCTTAAATCGGGGCTTGAAGTACTCTCCCGCGGCGCGAGCCTATTATTTTATTTTGCAATCACTACCTTTATTTATTTTATAATTTTCGGCATCCCCTTGCTTGACATCCGCAACCTGTTCCCCGTTTTGGAAAATGGGATTTTTCCGCCTGCGCGAAGTGCACTCACAATTTTTACAAATCAGTTTGGCGACACACTGCTTCTTTTTTGTATTTATCCCAGCATTCGACGCACTCCAAACCGCCGCCGCACAATGATTTTAGCTATGATTGTCGCCGCGTTGGCTACATGCCTGATTGCTTTTTTTACCGTTCTTACGCTCGGCGAGGCGCAAATGACGTCTGAGTTTTTCCCTGTGTTTACCACGCTTTCCATTCGCAATATCGGCGGTTATATTCAGCATATGGAGATTTTAACCTCAATTGCAATGACTTTTTTTGTTTTTATCCGCCAAACGGTAAGTCTATACTTTGTTGCTACTGCGATTTCGCACCTTTTTCACACCTCTGCATATCAACGGCTTCTCACACCGCTTGCTCTTATTGTTACAAGCGGAACTCAACTTTTATATTGGAATATGATGAGTTTGCGCGCAAGAATTGAGGGTAACTTAAACCTTTATATCCTGCTGCCGCTCCAGCTTGTTCTTCCGTGTGTCATGTGCGCATTACTCCTTTTAAAAAGAAAAAAGCCTCCCCTGTAGGGGATGCTTTTCATATGAGCAAGTCTATAAGCCGAGTTCTGTATTTGACAGTCATCTATCTACGCCATACGTTGCCGCATGGCTCCAGCCACCTCTAAGAAACAGCCGGGCAGGCCTTTCCCGGGAGTGATAAGGTCCCTCGGTTTCTTCTCACGGTGTTGCTCCGGATAGAGTTTACATGACCGGACAGTCTCCAGCCGGCCGGTGAGCTCTTACCTCACCTTTCCACCCTTACCACGGAAACCGTGGCGGTATCTCTCTGTTGCACTTTTCCTGAAGTCGCCTTCGGCGGGCGTTACCCGTTATCCTTGCCCTGCGGAGCTCGGACTTTCCTCGTGTGCTGCCTTTCGGCATGCACCCGCGACCGTCTGGCTTACTCACATAATAATTATACCTTGCTTTGCGATTGTATGTCAAGTAGGGGGCTTTTCATTGCTCGCCCGAAAAAAACACCCTCTTAAAGTTTGAACGGCTAGTAAATGTCTATAGACAAACAATAGGCTTTATGATAATATAAATACATAATTATAATGGATAATTTTATTTTTACGGAGGTTTTTGCATAATGAAGACACTAAAGAAAGTCACCTCGTTGATTATCTGCCTGGCACTCGTGCTGTCATTTTTGCCGCAGGTAACACTCTTTGCAAGCGCGGCAGAAGAAGTCATCGTCTCCTCAGACGAGCTTGATTACAATAACAATGACGTTATATTGAGCTTTGGTAGAACAGCTATGAAGAACACGCTATGGAAACCGGATTATACAACTGCTGAAAGTCAGGAATATGACGATAAGGGTTGGAGATTTCATTCAACAAATGCAGGCTCACCGGATAATAATGGAGTAGGTAGATTGGAGATCTTCCGTACTAATTATATGGCTCGTGTGAGTACAAATTCTGCTCCTGTATGGCTTGCAACAGTCGCTAAGTATCCGGCTCCTGGTAAGTACACCGTTACTTTCGATTACTATAATTTCGAATACGGTGCATCTCAGATTGCTGTTTGGATGCTCCCGGCTGACACAACAAATGTTGAGGATGCTATTTCTAAGACTGCTCCGACCAATATCGTTGAAATTGATAGAGCAGCATATGCTGGTAATATAAACTCAGCTACTATTATCAATGCTCCGATTGCTAATATCACAGTTACTCCGGACTTAGCTGACACCGAAGTAATGTTCGTAATCAAGGGTATTGTTCGTGGTAACTTCGAGACTCTCCATGGTGCAGGCTACTACGGTATTGACTGGCAGTCAATCACATTTAACGGTAGCGAGCTTCCTGTTCCGGAACTTGCTCAGCCGCAGATTCGCGCAGCTATGGTAGAAGCTAATGTTGAGGAAGACGAAAACGGCAAAATCAACATTTCAAATGGCGAAACTGTTCAGCTTACTGCTACTGCTGAAATGAGCTACACAGTTGACGGCAACTATGCTGTTCCGATGGACAAAACAGAAGTTACTTGGTCAACAAGCGATAAGAATGTTGCAACTGTTGAAAACGGTCTTGTAACATGGGTAAGCGAAGGCGAAGCAAAAATAACTGCAGACGTAACACTAGACGGTATTACTCAAAGTGCAGATGCAATAGTAGTGTGCACTCCCTCTATAATAACAGATACAACAATTGTCAACTCCGGCACTTGTGGCGATAACTTAACCTGGACGCTGGACTCTGATGGTCTCCTCACCATCTCCGGCACAGGTGCTATGTATGATTATTATTATGAATACGATGGCGTTGAAGACTGGGTTATGTGGGAAGATCTGCCAGGATGGTATTATCTTAATAAACCAATTTATAGTGTAGTTATTGAAATCGGTATAACAAGCATTGATGATTTCGCATTTTTTGGTTGCAATGACATAACTGATATTTATTACGATGGTACACAAGCTCAGTGGGAAACTATAAGCGCGGAGTTGTGGCTTGATTCTGACATAACAATTCACTTTGCAGGCGGTGCAACAAGCGAAGAAACTGTAGCTTATGCAGAAGAGACAAAGGCGGAAATCGTTGCAATTAAGGACGGTTCAAGTGAAGCTTCCGCTTTGATTGACGAAATTGCAACTCGAATTGATGCAATTGCAAAGAATGTTTCTTTAACAGTCGATGAAGCTAAGGCGCAAATTGACGCACTCAAAAAAGAGGCTGAAATGAAATGCGGTGTATTAAACCTACGCTTTCAGATAACAAATGGCACGACAACAGGTAGCACAAAGAGCGACATTCGTTTCATTTCAACCGTTGATAGTTTGAAGGATTACAAAGAAACAGGCTTCTACATAACAATTAACGGTATTAAAAAGCGAATAGCAACAAAGAATGTTTACTCAAGTCTTGTTGGCAAAACAGGTGCCGTGATAACGAACTATGCACCGAGTGACATTTTTTCAAAGTCTAAATACTTCTCAACTTATTCTATTTGGGATATTCCAAATAGCGCGTTTAGCTCACCGATAACCGTTCAGGCGTTTGTGCTACTAAAAGACGGCACAGAAATCCTCGGCGTTGAAAAAACGAGAACTGTTAAGAATTTCATCGTTTCATACAATTAATAAAAAAACAACGGGCAATATGCCCGTTGTTTTGCTTTAGAAAAAGAAAATCGAGAGGCTATTAGCCACAACCAGATAAGGAAGTATTGGTTTTGCAGCCATATTTTCCGTAAATAGTGCATCAAAAAATGCCGCAATACGCCAGTATTACGGCATTTTTATTCTTTCTCTTAACGAAAAATCTGATTTTCAAAACTGTGTTGC
>JAZNOR010000079.1:0-3394 GCA_045589235.1 Eubacteriales bacterium
AAGGTCGTCACTTATTACAAGTGACGACCTTTGTTGTGTATATGTGCATTTATGTGGTGAACTTTCGAATGTATTTATTTAAAATTAAGTTGCAGCGGTAGAACATAATTTTAGGAGGAAATAAATATGGAAAGTTTAAGAGAATTTATTCGACCGGAGCTTTTGGTGCTCATTCCTGTTTTATACATAATCGGTGTAGCTCTGAAGACGAGCGGAAGTTTCCCGGATAAGCATATTCCGCTTGCGCTCGGACTCATCGGAGTTGCACTTGCGGCGGTTTATATTGCGTCGACAATTTCATTTGCCGGAGCGGCCGAAGTGTTAAGTGCTATTTTTATGGCGGTCACTCAGGGCGTGCTCTGCGCCGGTGCGAGTGTTTATTTTAACCAGGTCATTAAACAGGAGGGCAAGGACGAATGACGGAGGCTATAATTGTTGCGCTTATAACTGCAGCTGCGAGTGTTGTCTGTCAGATTATCATTGCAGTGAAGACGAATAACCTTACCACATACCGCATTGAGCAGCTTGAGGAGAAGGTCGAGAAACATAATAATATGGTCGAGCGGATGTACGTAGTAGAGCAGCGCTCGAAATCGAATCAGCACAGACTTGATGAGTTGGAGGCGAAGTTATGAGGATCCTTTTAATTCCCGGGCACGGTGCAGGTGATTCGGGTGCGGTTTCTTTCGGATACAAAGAAGCGGAGCTCGTGAGAAAACTTGCGCCGAAGGTACAGAGTGCGCTTGCGGAGAACTACGAGTGTGAATGCGACGTGTTCGATATGGAAATGAGTATGTATCACTATCTCGTTGTCGAGGGCGGTCACTTTGATTTCAAACCGTACGATTATGTGGCGGAGCTCCACCTGAACGCGTTTAGGGAGAATGCTGACGGACTCAGCACCGGAAGTGAGGCGTATGTTACATATAGCGAGAAAAATATCGAGGTTGAAGAGCGCATCGTCGCAAATCTCTCTGAGCTTGGATTCAAGAACAGAGGGGTTAAGCGCAAAAACTTCGACGTGATTTCTGCGGTGAAAGCGCAGGGCGTGTCGGCCGCGTTGATTGAAGTTTGCTTCATTGACGATTACGACGACCTTGCAATTTTCCTCGCTAATGAGGATGAGGTTGCAAGGGCTATTGCCGACGGAATTGCGACGGGATATAAGCTTAAAAAGAAGGAGCGGAAAGAAGTGGCAAGTTTTAAGGATATTGAAAAGCACTGGGCGAGAGAATATATTGAAAAGCTCGCAGCTGAGGGGATTGTCAACGGCTATGCCGACGGAACCTTTAAACCAGACAAGCCTATTACCCGTGCCGAAGTTGCGACGATGATTGCGAGGATGATGAAATAAGAAAAACGCACCCTTACGGGTGCGTATTTTGTTTTGCGTTGTTTTGGGTTATGCGTTTAGTGCTTGCTTTGGAGCATTTGTGTTAAAAACACTCAAATCTATAACATTAGTATCTTCACCAATGTGGAATGTGAAATTGTGTGCGATATCTTTGCTATAGTAACGCACTTTTTTGCACAAAATTGAATTTGATAAAGGATGGGTGGCTTGCATGGTGAATTCAAAATACGAGTTATCATCACATACATACTCTCCATCGTTTATTTCATAGGTTACTCTTAATGCGTAGTCGGTGTTCTTTTTGTTCTTTTTCATAATGGTAGTTACAGGTGGTTTTTTGGGTAAGATTTCTTGGATATAGCTTATATCATCCTTACCACATACACCATAAACCAAATGGTATGATACATTTACAAGTTGGATATGAGATTTATTTACTACCTTAATCTTGTACGTATGAGTTCCGTTTTGGTTGTCGGTAACACATATTTTGTCGGAAATTTTAATTTTGGGCTTTATTCCAAAAGAAAGCAACGCATACACTATAGAAGCAATTAGACTACTAAATACTCCTACAAAAACAACGTTCATAGTTAGTGCTCAATGTCCATTCTCATTTTATTTTTCCTCCTTTGTATATACTATGCATTACCTGTCCATATTATACCATATTTATCCAAAAGTTCAAGGGGAAAGTTGAAAATCGTCATAATGCACAAATGGTTAAGGCGTTTGTTCTATATAGTGTATTCGTCAAATGCGTATTAAGTTCTTTTGCTTTTAAATAAATTCAAAAAGATCATAGTGTTAAAAAACTATTTGGCGCACATAGGTGTGCTTTTTCTATTTGTATTGCCCAGTGCCGAGTATATAATCCACCGAGACATTGCAGGTCTCGGAGATTTTGGCAAGGACGGTTGTGCTGGCTAATGTTTCGCCGCGCTCAATATTGCTCACGGTGTCTTTGGAGATGTCGACAATCTCGGCGAAGCTCTCTTGCGTTGCGTAGCCGTGTTCGAGTCTGATGTTGCCAATGATGTTGCCGATTGTGTAAAGGTCGTTCATTGATGTCATCCTTTCATTTGTGTCTTAAAATGTCGAAAAACGGAATGCGTTCCGTTTACATTGACCTTACTGTTGGTTATAATTCCCAATGGAGGGTGAAATGCACGATGTTTCTGCGGTAGGTGAAAATCCTATGCAGAAAGGGTGATACTTATGGACTGCAAATACCAAGTTCGCCGTGATACGGTTCTTGACGATGAAGACAAAGAACGCGTGGTTTACGGCATTGATGTGGTCGACGGCTCCGGGCAGATTATAAAATCTGTTTCAGATGTTTTCTCAAATTGCGAAGCTGCAGAGAGGTTTGTTCAGCTTTTCAATGAGAAAAGATTGAGCACGTCACATTTGGATGATGTTGTGTTGGATTTAGTTGCATATCTGTAAACGAAAAAAATGTTAATATCACACGAAAAGTCACACGAAAAAATAAAGTTATTGCACTGCAACGGTTTTAAAGAAAATATGATAGGTTCAAGTCCTGTCATCTCGACCATAAAAACGGCAAACCCATTCGGGTATGCCGTTTTTATTATTTGAATATGGTAGGACTTGAAGCTTAAGAAGGTTTTTGCGTTAAGAAAACGATTGATAATCGTTTTTAGCAAAAAGGTGCGAGACGGGCACCGCTTAAGCGGTCGTCGAGCGGATAAGGCGCGAAGCGGCTGCGTCATGTCATCTCGGTATGCGAGGAGCGAGTGTTTAGACTCGCTCCGTTTTTTATCCCACCTGTGGATTAGCCGTTCGGCAGGAGATTTAAAATGCGAGGATTACCTGCCACAGGGCAACTAAAAGTCCAAGCACGGTGAGCAGTGTGACGAGAATATTGTTGCGCTCGGAATAGGTGAGGCTTAAGTCGCCGTCTAACAGCTCGAGCAAATACTTTACCTGGTCGACAATCGGCGCAATGTGCTGGCTTTCGAGAAGCATTGAGCTGAGCTGACCGATTTCGGATATTTCCGTCTGCTCCACCTTTTC
>JAZNOR010000080.1:0-55541 GCA_045589235.1 Eubacteriales bacterium
AAGCCACAACCAGATAAGGAAGTATTGGTTTTGCAGCCATATTTTCCGTAAATAGTGCATCAAAAAATGCCGCAATACGCCAGTATTACGGCATTTTTATTCTTTCTCTTAACGAAAAATCTGATTTTCAAAACTGTGTTGTACCCTGAAAAGATGAATTTTGGATGAAGTTCAAGTAAAAAATGACTCATAATCCTGATGGATATGAGTCATTTTTAATGCAGAAATTCGCCAAAATACGCTTTTTCAGGGCAATACTTCCTTGTCTGGTTGTGGCTAACTCTGACTCGTTTTTATTTTAGATTGAAAACAATAATTGAATGTGATATAATATTTAATAAAAGAGGGGAAGCCAGCAACACGTGGATTTGTTGCGGTTGTGCTCTCGCGTGCATTTGATAAGCCACTGTCCGATGTGGTAGAAAAAACCTATGCAGACGGTCAGGATGGTCGCGATTATCAGACACTCAGAACATGGCAGAAATAAAAAAAGGAGAGGATATTATGAAAAGAATAGTCAGTTTATTACTCGCAGTTTCAGTGCTTGCAACAGTATGCTTTGCGCTCACACCTGAGCAGGCAGCGCAGGATATCGGTAAATATGGAATTATGGGCGGTTTCCCTGATGGCTCACTTAAGTTAGAGCAGAACGTAACCCGAGCGCAGATGGCTAAAATGATTTCAATGATGAACGGAACTCCCGGTTATGTTGGTTCATCATCAATGTTTAAGGATGTTCCTGATGCACATTGGGCAACTCAGTATATCGAATATGCACGTGCAAATAATATCGTTGGCGGATTCCCGGACGGTACATTTAAGCCGAACGATAACGTTACAAAGGACCAGGTTATAAAGATGGTGGTTTGCGCACTTAAATATGACAAATATGAGCTTTCGTACAGACCTCAGGCAAATGCAAAGCTTTACTACCCGGCAGACTATATTAAGGTTGCAATGGATACAGACTTAATTATCCCGGGTGAATTTGGCGACGGTTCACAGCCTGCAACTCGCGGCTTTGTTGCAACCGTGATCTCAAAGGCGCTTGACATTCCGCTGCCTTATGACCCGAAGGATGTGGGCTACTCCACCGAGCTGAGTAACGCAAAAACGGGTTGGCTGATTGCCGACGGTAAAGACGGAAGAGAGCATAAAACTCTAAGAATGACACTTGGTCACTAAAAATTAAGGTGAGATTAAATCTCGCCTTAAAATTTTGCTTTAAATTGAAAAAAACCGAAGATTATTTTTGTATTAAACATTTTCTTTACATTTTTAATTTAATATGATAAAATTATTCCACAAATGTTATAAGAAATGGGGATAAATTATGCAGGAACTTACTAAAAAGTTTGGTCTGGCGACAGCGATTTGTATGGTAGTCGGTACAGTTATCGGCTCCGGTGTGTTTTTTAAAGCACAGAACGTTTTGCAGGCAACCGGCGGAAATATGCCGCTTGGAATTGCTGCGTGGGTAATCACAGGTCTTCTTATGATTATCTGCTCGTTGCAGTTTGCAACAATGGCAACAAAATATGAAAAGGTCAGCGGTATCGTTGACTATGCAGAAGCTACTTGCGGTAAGGGTTATGCTTACTATATGGCGTGGTTTATGGTTAATATTTACTACCCGGGTATGACCTCGGTGCTTGCTTGGGTATCAGCTCGCTATTTCGGCGTGCTCTTCGGTTGGAGTATGGTCGGTCCTGAGGTTCTGGCACTTGCAGGCTTCTTCCTCGTCGCATCATACACAATGAACGCTCTCTCACCGAAGCTTGCAGGTAAGTTCCAGGTTGGCGCTACCGTAATCAAACTCATTCCGATCTGTTTAATGGCAGTTGTAGGAACGATTGTCGGTCTTGCAAATGGAACTTTAACTTCTAACTTCACAACAGTTGTGTTTGAGGCAGTAGGCGGCACAAGCGGCGGGCTTTTTGCGGCAATTGTTGCTACCGTATTCGCTTATGAGGGCTGGATTGTTGCAACATCAATCAATGCCGAACTCCACAACCCGAAGAAAAACTTGCCACTCGCACTCATTATCGGTTCGCTCATCGTCGTTGCAGCTTATGTATTATACTACATCGGAGTTGCAGGCGGAGCTACAAACGCAGTACTTATTGAGGAAGGCGCAACAACAGCATTCTCAAATGTATTTGGTACAGTTGGCGGCGTAATATTAAATCTCTGTATCGTGGTTTCCTGTCTTGGAACACTCAACGGTCTTATGGTCGGTGCAACACGCGGTATGTATGCGATTGCAGCACGTAAGGAGGGTCCGAAGCCGGAGATGTTCGGTCAGGTTGACCCAGCTACAAATATGACAACAAACTCATCGGTTTGGGGCGTATTCATCTGTGCTGTATGGCTTCTTTACTTCTATGGCGCTAACTTAACTGCAGGCTGGTTTGGGCTCTTTAATTTTGATTCATCTGAGCTTCCGATTATAACTATTTACGCGATGTATATTCCAATATTTATTGCATGGATGAAAAACGAAAAGGAATTCGGTGTGTGGAAGCGCTACATTTTACCGATTATTGCAATTATCGCATGCGCATTCATGGTATTTGCTGCAGTTTATGCACACGGTATCACTCCGTATCTCGCAGCAAAGGCTGAGGGAGTATTCAAGTTCCCAGTACTTTTCTACTTGGTTGTTTTCGCAGTGATTATGTTCATCGGTGCGTTTTTCAGAAAGTCTAAGAAATAAGTTAAAAGCCCTCTGAATAAGAGGGCTTTTAAAAATATTGACAAGTTTTGGTTAAAGTATTAAAATTTTTATATAATATTAAATGGGAGTGTGTTAAATGAAAACTGTTTCAGATATCTTAAAACTTATTAAAGACAACGATATTAAAATGGTCGATTTTAAAATGGTAGACATTAACGGTCAGTACCGCCACGTTACCATTCCGGCAAACAATTTCTCCGAGAAAACGATGAAAAACGGTATCGGATTTGATGCTTCAAACTATGGATATGCAGTGGTTGAAAAGAGTGATATGGTATTCATTCCGGATCCGGATACCGCAGTGATTGACCCGTTCTGCGAAATACCGACTCTTTCGATGACAGGTAATGCAATGATTATTGCAAGTCCTGAGAATAAACCGCTTGCGCAGTATCCGCGAAACATTGTGCGCGCTGCTGATAAGTATTTAAAGGACAGCGGAATTGCAGATACAATGATTATTTTACCTGAGTTTGAGTTCTATCTCTTCGATAATGTTAATTGGAGCGTTGCGCCGAACAGTATAGGTATGACGGTGGATGCAAATCAGGCTCATTGGAACAGCGCATATACAACGGATGGTGTTATCGTTCCAAAACAGAAGAATTACCATATTGCAAAGCCGTTTGACGTATCTTATGAAGCGCGCTCTGAGATGTGTATGTTAATTGAAGAGGCAGGCATTGCGCTCAATTATCATCATCCTGAGGTTGGTGCTGCAGGTCAGTTTGAAATCGAGCCTGAGCTTGGCGAGATGACAAAAATGGCTGATGCGACAATGATGATTAAATACATCATTCACAATACCGCAGTAAAGCACGGTATGTCCGCAACCTTTATGCCAAAGCCTGTTCTTGGTGAAGCAGGTAGCGGAATGCACGTTCATATGCTCCTTTTAAAGGATGGCAAGCCTGTGTTCTCAGACGATAACGGATATTCAAACTTAAGCGAAACCGCACACTACTTTATGGGAGGACTCTTAAAGCACATCGCTTCTCTCTGTGCGATTACAAATCCGAGTACGAACTCATTTAAGCGCCTCGTTCCCGGCTTTGAAGCACCGGTAACAGTAGGCTATGCAACATCAAACCGCAGTGCGGTAATCAGAATTCCGGCATATGCAAAGTCACCGGAACTTCGCCGTTTCGAGCTTCGTAATCCGGATGCTACCTGTAACCCGTATTTCTGCTATGCGGCAATTCTTATGGCAGGTATCGATGGTGTTAAAAATAAAATTGACCCGAAGGCTAATGGCTGGGGTCCGTATGATATGAACCTCTTCCACTTAAGTGATGAGGAGAAGGCGAAACTATCACACCTTCCGACTTCGCTCGGTGAAGCACTTGACGCGCTTGAGGCAGATAATGATTACCTCACTGCAGGCGGAGTATTCCCGAAAGAATTAATTGATAACTTTATCGCCGCAAAGAGAGCAGAGGTTTCTGAACTCTCAAGAATTCCGCATCCGGCAGAGTTTGATAAATACTATAATCTATAAAAAAGAAGGTTCTGCAATGCAGAACCTTCTTTTTATTTTGAGCAGTATTTTTGATATTCCTTCGGGGATTTGCCTGTTTGTGCTTTGAATTTTTTTGAAAAATAAACGTAGTCAACATATCCGCACCGCTCGGAAACCTCCGATAGAGGGAGCGTGTCCTTGTAAATTTCAATTAGATACAGCGCATGATTTATGCGAAGCGCGGTTAAAAAATCATTTGGCGTTTTACCAATGATTTTCTTGAAATGCGCGCGTATGTAATCCTCGGCATATCCGCTTTCGTTTAGCAGAGTTGAGGGAGAAAAGTTACTGTCAAAGAAGTTTTCGGAAATTTCGTTTGCAATTTTTCTGACCGCACGCGTCAGCGTATTTTCAGGCGTTGAGTTTCGAAGAATAAAGCGAAGAAAAGCATAAATAAGTGAGCTTAAGTAATCGTCGTCGTTGATTCTGTTGCGGTAAATCATAGTTGCGAGCGCTTCGCCGTCGCGACCTTGTGTATCGCTTGTAACCGCAGGAGAAGAAAAACTGAGCATATTTTCAAAATCACTGTCAATTGCAATCAGCTTAAAACCATTTTCGGATACAGAACCGTGTAAAGTATCGGGCGGAATGATTATGATAGTACCGGGTGAAAAAGGGAAATCACCCGAAGATGTGTGAAGATGTCCTTTTCCCTCGAGATAATATAAGATTTCGTATTCCGCGTGTGAATGTAAAGGGTAGGAGAGTTCGTTGGCAACACCTGTTAAATAAATTTTATGCTTCATAATATCACCAAGTGGATTTTATCATAAATCTATCTTTTATACAAGTAGATATATGAAAAGAAATATGTACTTTGGAGGATAAGTGCTATAATTACAAAAGAATTTAAAAAGTTTAGGTTGGTGCTTATGTTATTTTCAAAACGGGATTTGACAAGACTTATAGTTCCGCTTCTCATTGAGCAAACGCTTGCGCTCACAATCGGAATGCTTGACGCAGTAATGGTCGCGCAAGCAGGCGAGGCGGCGGTGTCGGGCGTATCACTTGTCGACTCGGTTAATTTACTGTTTTTATACTTCTTAGGCTCGCTTGCAACAGGCGGCGCAATTACGATATCACAGTTTCTAGGTGCAAATGATCTTGATAATGCCAGAAAAGCGGCAAGTCAGTTAATCTGGGTACCTGCAATTTTTGCGCTTGTAATAAGCCTTGTAATGGAAATTTCGCGCAAAGGGCTTCTTTCACTCGTTTTTGGCAGTGTAACGCCTGAAATTATGGCAAACGCGCAGGTTTATTTCTTCTACACGGTGCTTTCGTATCCATTTATCGCGATTTATAATTCGGGTGCTGCAATTTACCGCGCAATGGGCAATTCCAAGGTTTCAATGTATGCATCAATCGTTATGAATTTACTTAATGTGTGTGGCAATGCACTTCTTATTTTTCAATTCCGTATGGGTGCTGCGGGCGCTGCAATCGCAACGCTTTTCTCTCGCGTTGTGGGCGCTTGCATTATGCTTTATCTTGTGCGCGATAAAAGGCAACTCGTGCACGTTGATAAGCTATTTAAATTCAAGCCCGATTTCAAGCTTATCAAAAGAATGCTCGGAATCGGAATACCAAATGGCTTTGAAGGCAGCGTTTTCCAGCTCGGCAAAGTTATAACTCAGAGCCTGGTTTCCACCTTTGGAACGGTATCAATTGCCGCAAATGCCGCGGCAAATACACTCTCGGCACTTTTATACATTCCGGGAAATGCAGTCGGGCCGACGATGACCGCGGTTGTGGGAAGATGCGTCGGTGCAGGGGAGAAGGAACAGGCAAAGAAATACGCGAGAAAACTTTTGGGCATTGCTTATCTTCTTATTATTTCAATGTCGATAGTATTAAGCATCGCATCAAAACCGCTTGTCGGAATGTTTAACATATCGCCCGATGCAACCAAGCTTGCAATCTATCTTTTCGTGTTCCATAATATCTGCGTTTCCACCGTGTGGCCGGTTGCATTTACGCTCCCGAATTCATTCCGCGCAGCGAGCGATGTTAAGTACACTATGATATGGTCGATTATATCAATGTGGCTCTTCCGCGTTGGCGGAAGCTTCTTCTTTGGGAAATTTCTTGGCTTTGGCGTTAGCGGCGTGTGGTACGGAATGGCGTGCGACTGGACTTTCAGATGCGCAATTTTCGGCGTTCGTTATCTGCGCGGAACTTGGCTTACAAAATACAAGAAAATGACATGACAATGC
The DNA here is from genome assembly GCA_045589235.1 of Eubacteriales bacterium. Classification (GTDB taxonomy): domain Bacteria; phylum Bacillota; class Clostridia; order Oscillospirales; family JAAYXM01; genus RGIG7332. Next base: position 6,470 of record JAZNOR010000080.1, read on the forward strand.
TATTGTCATGTCATTTTTTATGTGATAAAATGATTCTTATAAAATTTAAGGAGAAGCAACTATGATCAAAAACATTAAAGGTGCAATTTTTGATATGGACGGAACGCTCATAGATTCGCTTATGCTGTGGGAGATTTTGTGGAGTAAATTTGGGATTAAACCGTCATCAGAACACGATAAAGCGGTCAGAACGATGACTCTTTTTGATGCAATGGAGTATATTCACGCTCTTTACGGTGTCGGAGAAAGCGGGGAAGAGCTCTATAACCGTGCCAATGAAATTATGGTAAATTTCTATACAAATGAGGTTGAGTTAAAGGCAGGTGTACTTGAATTTCTGGAGCATTGCAAAAATGCGGGGATAAAAATGTGCGTAGCATCTGCATCTGCAATACATCTCATAAAGCTCGCAGCCGAGCATTGCAAAATAAAAGACTATTTTTGCGATATTCTCTCCTGCGCGGACATCGGTAAAGGTAAAGACGAGCCCGATATCTACATAAAAGCGCTTGAAGCGCTCGGAACCGAGGCATCGGAAACCTGTATTTTCGAGGATTCGCACATAGCACTTGATACCGCATCAAAGCTCGGTATGAAAACCGTTGGTATTTATGATAAATACAACTACGGTCAGGATGAAATTAAAAAAATTGCGACAGTATATATCGGTGAGGGAGAAAGTCTCGAGAAACTGATTGGAGATGAGTAAGTTGAAGAAAACCTATGTAACCTCTATGCCAAACCACATTGGTGCATTTTTAAAGGCGAGCAAATGTTTTTCGGCTTTAGGAATAAATATAACACGAGTCAGCTATAACAAGGCGGTCGACTCGCACACTCTGTTCATTGATGCGGAGGGAACGGAAGAACAGCTTGAAAAAGCGGATATTGAACTCGAAAAAATCGGATATTTGCAAAACAATCACGATAAAACGAGCATTGTTCTGCTCGAGTTCTGCTTAAGAGACACACCGGGAAGTGTAACTGATGTTTTAGAGCTAATCAATGAATTTAATTTTAATATTTCATATATCAGCTCACAGGAGAACGGAACGGATTACCAATTTTTCAAAATGGGGCTGTATGTGGATGATTCCGAGCGAATTTCAAAATTTTTAAAAGAGGCTGAAAAGCTTTGCAAAGTGCGCGTTATCGACTATAACAGCTCTGAGAAGGTTTATGACAACAGTATTTTTTACAATACCTATGTAATGGGGCTTTCACAGCTTATGGGTCTTTCTGAAAAGTACAGAGAGGAGCTTTTGGTACATGTAAATCTTGCTATGCAGACGCTTGATGAACAAGGGCTTTCGCCGTACCGCACCTTTGACAGTATAAATAAATTCGCTGAGCTGTTATCTGAGGCAAAGGGTAAGAACTTTTCTCCGCGCATCAGTACGCATAAGATAAGTGATGAAACTGAGATAGTTCTCGTTGAGCCACAATGCGGCAGTAATTCGATAATTATCAAAAGCCGCGGCAAGGTGCTTTTTGTTGACAGTGGCTATGCTTGCTATAAGGATGAAATGATAGAGATTATTAAAAAGATAATTCCTGAATTTGATGATATTAAAAAGACCATCCTTTTAACACATGCAGATGTTGACCATTGCGGTCTTGCACCGATGTTTGATGAGGTTATTGCAAGCGCGAGAACAGCGCAGTGCCTTTCAAACGAATATAACGGCAAAAACGGCTATCGTGAAGAAAATCCGCTTCACAAGCCGTATATCAATATTTGCAAGCTTCTCACATCTTATCAGCCGACAAATCCGGATAAGATAACCGTTCCGTGGGAGAAGCAGGAGGAGCTTACCGAGCCGATTACTCCAATTGGCATATTTGATTTCGGGGAGCTACACTTTGAGGTTTACGAGGGTAAGGGAGGTCATTTGCCGGGCGAGCTTGTGCTTATTGACTATGCAAAGCACATCGCGATAACAGGTGATATTTACATCAATATGCACGGGCTTACACCTTCGCAGGCGGAATATAACCGCTACGCCCCAATACTTATGACATCTGTTGATACCGACCCGAAGCTTTGTGCCGAGGAGAGAGGCGCAATAACTCAGCGCCTTGGCGTCGGTGATTGGAGGATTTTCGGAGCACACGGCTTTAAGAAGGATTATTCGATTAAGGAGAATTGAGATGAAAGCTTTGATTACGGGTGCAAGCTCGGGACTCGGCTATGAAATGGCGAAAGAGCTATCAGCTCGCGGATATGATATAATCGCTGTTGCAAGGCGTGAAGAAAGACTTCTTAAGCTTAAGGAAGAGCTTAAAACAAACGTTGAAATCCTTGTCCTTGACGTCACCAAGAATGAAGATTTAAAGACCATTGTTGAATAACTTTCTGATGTCAATGTGCTTGTAAATAATGCAGGCTTTGGCGTTTTCGGAGCACTTTGTGAAACGGATTTGGAAAGTGAACTCAAAATGCTTGATACCAATGTCCGCGCCGTGCATATTTTAACAAAAGCGGCGGCGAAAATCTTTAAAGAGCGAAACTCAGGTCGTATTTTAAACGTTGCATCACTTGCTGCATTTTTTGCAGGACCTCTCTTTTCATCGTATTATGCATCTAAAAATTATGTTCTGCGCCTCGGTCAGGCGCTTTCTGAAGAGCTTCGCCGTGCAGGGAGTAAGGTAACGGTATCCACTCTGTGCCCGGGTCCTGTCAAGACCGAGTTTTCAGATGTTGCAAAGGTTTCATTCGGCAATGGAAATGAAAAAGGTGCAGGGCTGGTTATGCTAACAAAAGAGAAAGTTGCAAAGTATGCAATAGATAAAATGCTTCGCGGTAAGAAAATTATAATTCCCGGCGCTATTATGAAAATCGGCGCGTTTTTCAGGCGAATTTTACCCGAAGAAACACTTTCTCGCGCGCTTTATTTCATTCAGAGTAAAAAATGTGTTGACAAGAGAGAAAAATAGTATTATCATATCAGTGAACTAAATATTTGGCTATGTGAAGTATGCAGGAGAAAAGCGATAAGCTTTGCCGAAGGAGTAACGCTCTCAGGCGCTGGTTTCAGTAATGACTGCAGACGGATGGCGCTCCGGAGAAGTCCCCCTCATCCAGAAGGGAAAGGATGCCGAAGGTGTAAAGCTCGCAGTGCGGGTTAATCTCTCAGGCAAAAGGACGGAGGTAAATCTTTAAGGATTTGTTGCGGAGTTTTTGTATGTGTCAAAAACTCCGCTTTTTTGCGCTTCACGCAGCAAAAAGGAGAGAAAAATATGAAATGGATAACGGATTTTAACAATGTGGTTAACAGCTTTGTCTGGGGTAAAGGACTTTATCTTTTACTTGCGACGGGTGTTATTATGACGGTGATAACCGGCGTGTTCCAGATAACACACATCGGGCACTGGTTCTCTGAAACACTGGGTAAGCTTCTAAAAAAAGATACCACAACAAGCGGCGGAAAATCAATTTCGCAGTTCCAGGCACTTTGCACAGCTCTTGCGGCAACAATCGGTGTCGGTAATATCGCGGGTGTCGCGGCGGCAATTGTCGGCGGTGGTCCGGGTGCTGTTTTCTGGATGTGGATTGCGGCATTTTTCGGTATGATGACGAATTACTCCGAAAACGTGCTTGGCATCTTTTACCGCAGAAGAAGTGCTGACGGCGAATGGTCGGGCGGCGCAATGTATTATTTGCAGGATGGATTGGGTAATTTCAAAAATTGCAAGTGGATAGGTAAGCTCCTGGCAATTCTTTTCTCAATTTTCTGTATCCTTGCATCCTTTGGTATCGGTGCAATGGGGCAGATTAACAAAATCGTTGTAAATATCGTTTCAGCTTTTGACATACCATCACTTTCGGGCAAGATTTTATATGATGGAGTTTCGGTATATCATGTTGTTATCGGCGTAATTCTTCTGGTTATTGCGGCGCTTATCACCATAGGCGGTCTTAAGAGAATTGCAGCCTTTGCAGAGAAGGTAGTGCCGGTGATGGTGGTGTTCTTCGTTCTTGGCTCACTTATTGTCATCGGTGTAAACTATCAGAATATCGGCGCAGCTTTTGCATCAATATTTGAGTATGCATTCACCGTTCCGGCGGCACTTGGCGGTGCGGCAGGTATTGCGGTCAAGGAGATTGTAACTCAAGGCTGTAAGCGAGGAGTATTCTCAAATGAAGCAGGTCTCGGCTCATCCGTTATGGTTCATTCAAATTCCAATGTTGTCGAGCCTGTTCGTCAGGGACTTTGGGGTATATTTGAGGTTTTTGCCGATACTATGATTGTATGTACAATGACAGCACTTGTTGTTTTAACATCCGGCTTTATTAACTTGGATACAGGCGCACTTGCAGCGGGACTTACAGATGCAACGCTTGTTGGAAAAGCATTCTCCGGCGTGTTCGGAATCTGGGGCGAGAGATTTATCGCAGTTGCAATTTTACTTTTTGCATTTACAACCGTGCTCGGCTGGGACCATTACGGAACAAAGGCGTGGGAATACCTTTTCGGCACAAAATCTAAGATGGTGTATAAAATAATCCACCTTGTAACGATTATGTTTGGCGCACTTTTAACAAGCTCACTCGCGTGGGATATTTCCGATACATTTAACGGTCTTATGATGGTGCCGAACTTGATTGGTGTGCTTTCGCTTTCGGGTCTTGTTGTTAAAATTACGCGCAACTATATCGACCGTAAGCTCAAAGGAAAAGATATACCGCCGCTTCTTTCGGCATTCTCCGATGTTCAGGCGGAACAGGAAAAGAAACTGTAAAATTAAAAGCTTCTGATTTTTTAATCAGGAGCTTTTTGCTATTTACAAACATACAATTTTTGCTATAATAAAAGTGTAAACCAAAACTTAATAAAGGAGATGTTTTTTGTGAAGAAAATTATTGCTGTTTTTATTGCTGTGTCAATTTTTGTATCTACTGCTTTGGCATCAAACAACCTTTCTAATTTTACTGAGAAAAACACCTACCTTGAAGGACAATTTTTTGATGTTTCGTCATATGCCTGGTATATGCAAAATGTTGTGAAGGCGTATGAATTGGGACTGCTCGGCGGCGTAAGTGCAAGAGAATTTGCGCCGGAGAAAAACATAACGGACTACGAAACGCTGGCACTCGCGTGCAGATTGCACAACATATATTATAATGTGGGCTTTGAATTCAAGCAGGGAAGCCCGTGGTATCAGGTGTATGTCGACTATGCGCAATCACGCGCCATTCCGTGCAAAAATTTAAATGGGAAGGCGGCAACGCGAGAGCTTTTTGTAACAACGGTTGCGGCGGCACTACCGGATGCGGCATTTGAGGAAATAAACGAGATTTTACTTATTCCCGATGTTGTTGATGAAAAGGCAAGTTATTACGATGCAGTGCATAAGCTCTACCGCGCTGGTGTGCTTACGGGCAGTGGCGAGGAGGGTGAATTTTTACCCGATACAAATATTAAACGTTCAGAGGTCGCGGCGATTGTTACGCGCATTGCGGACACCGCACTGCGAATAAATTTCCGCCTGCCGAAAAAATCAGAGGAATATGCGGTTATTGAGGAAATATGCGCGAATGGCGATAAAGCATTTAATACTTTTGAATTGGGATTTGAACTTGTTGAGTATACCGTTTATACATACGAGGGCAGATTTTTAGATGAAGCGGATGATATATTCCACACAGCGGCGGTTCAGTATAGAGAAATTGTTGCCGAATGTGAAAAATACGATTTTTTAACTGATGTAAAGCCATATTTCGATTATATGTTAGATTTTTGCGAACAATTTGCATATAAGGATACCACGTTAAAAAAGGCAACAGACAGATATTATGATTATTTGAGGGATATTGGCAAATCGCTGGCAACGCCGGTGCGCGTGATGCCGGGGACTATATCAGGTTCAAAGGAGATAGGCCACTTATACGGAAATCTTAAAACCAGACTTAATGAGCTTCGGGAGGAAGAAGCTGAAATGATAAAGGAGAAGAAAAATGTTTAAAATTTTTGTTACCTTCAAATGCCATGAGGGAAAAAGAGAAGAATTTACAAAGCGAGTGCGCGATGAAGGAATTTACAATGCAATCCTCGCAGAAGACGGATGCAATCGCTATGACTATTACTATTCCGAAAAGAATAAAGACGAAATTCTTTTAATTGAAGAATGGGAAAGCAAAAATCATCAGCAGGTGCATCTTGAAACTCCGCATATGGCACGTCTTCGTGCGTTTAAAGATGAATATGTTAAAGAAACGAGTGTAGAGGAGTTTTAATTATGATTAACCTGGCAGATAAAACACCGTGTGATTTACTTCTGTATCCAAATGATGAAAAGTATGCGGAGAACATCCGAGAGTTTCAGGGGTGCCCGACTGTTGCAGTGACACTCGGCGGAAGAATTTTCGCAGGCTGGTATTCGGGAGGCACCTGCGAGCCGCATATGGAGAATTACAGTATTCTCGTTAAAAGTGATAACGGGGGAGAAAGTTGGTCTGAACCCGTTCTCATAATTCCGTCGAGTAAAGAGAAAATGATTCACGCACTCGATATTCAGCTTCATATGACACCAAACGGCGAATTACATGTGTACTGGATGCAGAATAACGTTGACCTTGAAGAAAACCCAAAGCCTGAAATCAAAGAAGGTCAGTATTGGTTTGCGATTGACGGATATCAGTTCCTTGATTTCAAGCATGCGCTCTGGCGCAGTATTTGCAAGAATCCGGATGCAGATGTGCTTGAATTTACCGAGCCCGAATATCTTGATATGGGTTTTCTGCGTTGCAAGCCGCTTATTCTGGATAACGGCAGGCAGATTAACTTTAACTACGACCAGTTGACTGACCGTTACGGTTACAGCATCTCTGACGATGGAGGAAAAACCTTTACACGCAAATACGGTGCAAAGAAAATTATAACCTATTACGAAGAGCCGATGGCATATCAGAGAGAAGACGGCAGTATCCGCGTTATGTATCGTAATTCCGAGGGCTTTATCGCCGAGAGCATATCAAATGATAACGGTGAAACCTGGACTGATGCAGCTCTTACTGACATAAAAAATCCGTCAGCACGCTTTTATGTATCAAGAACACCGTCGGGTAAAATAATATTGGTACATACCGACAATTCGGAAGCACGCATTGGTATGAGCGTGTGGCTGTCTGATGATGACGGCGCAACCTGGAAATATAAAAAAGAGATAGATAGCAGAGCATCTCTCTCTTATCCGGATGTTGATTTTTATGACGGTAAAATTTACCTGGTATACGACCGGGAGAGAACCGGTGCGAAAGAAATCTTGTTTGCAACCTTTACAGAAGCGGATATAATCGAAAATAATAAGATTGAGATAAAAATTTTAAGTAAACCATAATTTATTTGTTTATCTTCACGATTGACTTAAATGTAAAAAGGTTGTATAATTTTTAACAATGTCATATAAGGAGATGTATTAATAATGCAGTTATTTGGTGGAGTAATTCCGATAACAGGTATTTGGTTTATGATGCTCTCTCTTTTTGCAATTCTGTTTTTGGGCTATGCGCTCGGCAGAATTACAATCAAGGGCGTGTCACTTGGAGACGCAGGTGTGTTTATTGTTGCGCTCCTGTTCGGTGCTCTCTTTTATAAGAATTTAAGTGCGCAGCTCAAAATCGGAGATGCAAGCTTTGTTAAAGATGCGCTCAAGGTTGTTGAAAATTTAGGTCTTGTTTTATTCGTAACTTCGGTTGGTTTTATCGCAGGTCCGAGATTTTTCGGTAATATGAAGAAAAACTTTAAATCCTATGTTTTAATCGGTCTTGTAATCATCGTGTCGGGCGGAATTGCAGCACTTTTGTGTATCTACATCGGCAAGGCAATCGGCTTTGGCGGCGTTATCGACAATGTATCCGATTTTGCTGAAATGATTGCAGGTCTGTTTGCAGGTGCGCTCACTTCAACTCCTGCATTCTCTGCTGCAAAAGAGGTTGCAGGCAATGCGGATTTAGTTTCAACAGGCTATGGTATTTCATATATTTTCGGCGTTATCGGCGTTGTTTTATTCGTTCAGCTTATGCCGAAGTTCTTGAAGGCTAATATGGAGGAAGAGAGAGCTAAAATCGCTCAGATTGATGACGGCTCAAAGAAAGCTTTTGCAGGTAAGTTATTTAATATCGACGACCACGGTCTTGCAGTGTTCTCCCTTGCGGCAGTGCTCGGTGTTATTTTCGGTGCAATCAAGATTCCGTTATCAAGTGCAGGTCTTTCAGGTAACTGCTTTAGTTTAACAACAACAGGCGGATGCTTACTCGTAGCTCTCGTTTTAGGTCACTTTGGCAGAGCAGGTAAGGTTAATCTTATGCCGGCGCAGTCAGTGCTTAAGCTCTTCCGCGAGCTCGGTCTCGTTCTGTTCCTTGCCGGTGCGGGAATCTCAGGCGGTGCGCGCTTCGTTGAGCTCTTTGACCCGATGTACTTCGTATACGGCGCGATTATGACAATCTTCCCGATGATTATCGGTTTTACCTTCGCGAAGTTTGTGTTAAAGCTAAGCCTTTTAAATATTTTAGGCTCAATCACAGGCGGTATGACTTCAACTCCGGCGCTCGGAACACTTATCAATTCTGCAGGCACTGAGGACGTTGCGGCAGCGTATGCAGCAACTTATCCGATTGCACTCATCGCAGTTGTTTTCGTATCACAGTTTATAATAATTCTGTTCTAATATTTACGGCGGTCTTTTGACCGCCGGTTTTTATAAATTAAAGTAAAATTGCACCTTGACTTTTCTATATAGAAATAGTATAATTCTCTTATGATACTGTTAGTAGGTGCATACTATGAAAAAGTTTTTTAAAATATTACTGGTTATTATAGTAGTCATTCTGCTGATTTTAGGCTCGCTTCTTATTTGGCAATGGGATAATATTAGCGCAATAAGAACATCAGTCAAATACACTCCCGAAGTTATTGAAACGCTCGTTATTGAAAATGAAAATAAAATAGATGAAGTTTTCGCAGAACTTACCGAAGGTGATGCGCTCGCTGAACTTACTGATGAAGAGCAAGAAAAGTTGCGTTCAGGTGAAATGACAGAGGAAGAAATTGAACACATTAAAGAAGTGCTTGAAACGCCTAAGGTTGAAAATAAGGAAATAGCGCCAAGTCGCGTTGATGAAATTATTTCAAAAATTTATCTTCTCCGTGCGGAATTTGTGAATCGTTTAAACGCGCTTGAGAGCGAGGCGTTATCTGAGAAACAAATAGTTAAAAAAGGCGGTCTCAGTGTTAGCAGGATACTGTCGTTTGTTGAAAAGTACATAGATAAAGCAACTGCGCTAGAAGCGGATTGCGACAGTAGGATGGAAACGCATATCAAAGAACTCGAAGCTGAGCTTAAAAGGCTTGGGCAAGACACAAGTATGATATCTGAGGTTCGTTCAACCTACAAAAATGAAAAAAGGTTGAAAAAATCTCAGTTATTCAATAAATACAGCAAGTATTTAAAATAAATATTAAGGAGTTGTACGTAATGAAAAAAGCACTTTCCCTTATCATAGCAATTGTTATGATGCTCAATTTTGCAGCTTTTGCTGCGACAACACCATCAGCCGGTTCCGGCGGTAGCGGTCTTGGCAACACTACACAAAGCGGATCTGTTATTAACGGTGTACAGCAGTATGAAGACCAGTATCTTTATCCGGGTCTTGATATGACTGTTCGTGAATCTGGTGGCACATATGCACACGGTCCGTTAACAATCAATGCTTCAAGCGCAACTGTTGATTACAACGTTACACTTGACAAGGGTATCGTATATTCAACATTCGTTGATTGGTACGAGCGTATTAGCAAGTTTATCGACTTCTTCGTTAATAACTCAGGCTTAACTGATCAGACTGCTTTAGATACATTAAAAGCTAGATACCATGCTGAGTTTGAAGCTTTGGTGGTAACTGGCGAGTTCGTAATTGATATCACCTATCCGAATAGCCTTATTATTCCGGATTCTTTCCTTAAAGGAGGAAATATGGAAGGTTTTGACCAGGGCTCAAAGGATATCTACTACGAGGTTGGTACAAGAAAGCTCACAAAAGGTTCAACAACCAATAATCTCAAAATCACCGTTGACGTTCGCGATGAAGTTCACGGCGGTAAGCTTACTGCAGGTGCTCTCTATGCAAAACATCACGAATACCTCGACGATATGCACTTAACTGCAGAAGGCGTTAAGATTCCGGCACCGGGCACATATACCGTTACCGGTAAAATGAGCGGTCATACAAATATTGAAGGCTTGTTCAATGGCGTAACAAAGAAGCTCGTAATTTACTACACAGGTAAGATGATAGAGGCAGGTAAGGAGACAAATGCAAGCTCACCGTCTGTTGTAAGCACAACTGTTATCTTATCAGATGGCGGTTCAACCTCTACTCCGAGTGGTAACACAGGTGTAACTCTTGCTCCGATCCTTAAGTTTAATGTTGACGGTAACACAACACTCGTTCCGTCAGTTACCGGTAAGACTGTTGTTAAGTTTGAAGACCTTCCGAAGCCGACTAAGGCAGGCTACACATTCGACGGTTGGTACTACGACAGCGGCCTTAAGAATAAGGTTAACAGCGACGTTGTTGTTGACAGAAACATCACTCTCTACGGTCACTTCAAGAGCGAGACTCTTGAAACTGAGGACCACTTCGCTTACATCGTTGGTTATCCGGATGGCGAAGTTAAGCCGCAGAACAACATCACTCGTGAAGAGGTTGCAACAATCTTCTACCGACTCCTCCGTGAGGATAAGCGTGCAGAAGTTACAACAACTAAGAACGATTTCTCAGACGTTGATGCAAGCAGATGGTCAAATAAGGCTATTTCAACTCTTGCAAACGGCGGTTACATCAACGGTTACGCTGATGGTACCTTCGGTCCGGCTAAGCCGATTACTCGTGCAGAGTTTGCTACAATGGCAACAAGATACGCAGTGCTTGCAGGCGATAAGAACTTCAACTTCTCAGACGTTGTAAATCACTGGGCTAAGGATTACATCAACAAGGCAGCAGCTGCAGGTTGGGTTAACGGTTACTCAGACGGCACATTTGGTCCGCAGAAGCACATCACCCGTGCAGAGGTTATGACAATCATCAACCGTATGCTCGTAAGATACGTTGATGCTGATGGCGTTCATGCTGATGCTAAGCTTTGGAGCGATATGAACGGTTCTGAGTGGTACTACTGGACAGTTATCGAAGCAACCAACGCTCACGACTATGAGAGACGTGAAGACGGTAAGCTTGAGAAGTGGACAGCAATTACTGAAAACAAGATCATCAAGGAATTTGATGAGAAGGAAGCTCCGGAAGCATAAATTATTGCCACAAACAATTAAAGTCTTAAAAACCCGCCTCATTTAAATATGAGGCGGGTTTTAAAAAAGGAGAAGCAAATGGAACTTAAAGGACTCAAAGTTAACTTTTTAGGGGATAGCATAACACAGATATATAATGCAAGCTCTGAAGAAACGGTATACCACGGTGTGCTAAAACAAATGGCGGAGCTTGGTGTCACCAGAAATTACGGAATTTCAGGCACTCGCTACGCAATACAGAAAAAGATAGGCACTGGCGATTATGAGTATGTCGATGTGAATTCTTTTTCAGAGCGATTTGACAAAATGGACGATGACGCGGATCTCATTATCGTCTTTGGCGGAACAAATGACTATGGCCACGGCGATGCGCCGATAGGTAAGTTTTCCGACCGCGAGCCAACAACGTTTTATGGCGCGTGCCATTATCTGTATAGTGGACTGATAAAGAAATATTTGGGCAAAAAAATCGTTATTCTCACACCAACTCACAGACTGGGCGAGCTTGAAAAAAGCCGTGATGAGCGAGTTAGTGAGGATAATTGCCTTTTAGACTATGTAAATGCAATACGTGAAGTGGCTGAATTCTATTCACTTCCTGTGTGCGATTTATTTAAAAACAGCGGTCTTCAGCCGGCAATAGAGGAAGTTCGCGAAAACTTTATGCCTGATGGTTTACATCCAAACGATGCAGGGCATAAAAAAATAGCAGAAGTTTTATACTCATTCTTAAAAGCATTATAATAAAAAACAGCCAATCTTTTGGCTGTTTTTTATTATTTTAATTGAATACAAAAGCGGCTTGTGATATAATAATAAAGAATATAAAGTTTTTTAGAGGGGAATGAAAGCTTTGAAAATTTTGGTATTAATAAAGCAAGTTCCGGGCTCCAATAATGTTGAGGTTGACCCCAATACAGGAGTTTTAAAACGCGATGGAGTGAAGAGTAAAATTAACCCTTATGATTTATATGCACTTGAGGCAGCTTTCTCAATTTGCGAAAAATTTGGCGGCGAGGTAGAGGTTGTAACAATGGGTCCACCACAGGCTAAAAGCATTGTGCTTGAGGCGATTTGTATGGGCGCGAATGGCGGTGCGGTTATATCTGACCGCGCGTTTGCAGGTGCGGATGTACTTGCAACGTCATATACATTATCGCAGGGTATAAAAACACTTGGCGATTTTGACATTATAATCTGCGGAAAGCAAACAACAGATGGCGATACTGCGCAGGTAGGCGCTGAGGTAGCAGAGTTTTTATCACTTCCGAATGTCGCAAACGTAAGTGAAGTTTACGGAATTGAAGACGGTGAACTGTATCTCGGCGCATCACTCGATGAAAAGAATGTTAGCCTTAAAATAAAGCTTCCATGCCTCATTTCGGTAGACGGCGATATAAATTCACCGCGTCTGCCGTCATATAAAACCAAGTGTTCGCTTGATGAAAGCGTTGTTAAATTCATATCTTTAAACGAGCTTAATGATAAAAACCCTGAAAATTACGGCCTCTCCGGCTCTGCAACGCAGGTTGAACGTATCTTCCCGCCGGAAAAGCGCGCGGAAAAAAGTGAGTTTTTGGGCAATGCCGATGAGCAGGCAAAGGCGCTCTTTAAGCTTATTTCAGACAAGAAGCTTGTTTAGGAGGTGCATTTAAGTGGGAAAATTAGTTGTAAATCAAGATAAAGTAACACTATCGAATGCACCTAAGATTATGGGCGTGTGCCCGTTTGGTGCAATAACCTATGAAAACGGAAAGCTTGATATTTCCGCCGCCTGCAAGATGTGTAAAATGTGCGTTACTAAGAGTGAGGGCGTAATTGAGTATGTCGAGCAGGTTAAAAAGAGCGTAAATAAAGATGATTTTAAAGGTGTTTGTGTATTTGCAGATATGTCAAACGGCGACATTCACCGAGTTACCTATGAGCTTTGCGGAAAAGCGCGTGAGCTTGCGGACAAGATAGGACATCCTGTTTATGCACTTGTAATCGGTGCAGATACAGCGTCTGCAAAAAAACTTTTGCACTACGGTGTTGACAAGGTGTTTACCTATGAAAATAAGGCTTTTGCGGATTTCAGAATTGAACCGTATACCGCTGCATTCTGCGACTTTATTGAGAAAATAAAGCCGTCATCCGTGCTTGTCGGTGCAACGAATTTAGGTCGTGCACTTGCACCGCGTGTTGCGGCGCGTTGCCGTTGCGGCTTAACGGCAGATTGCACAGTGCTTGATATGAAGGAGAATACTGACCTTGTTCAGATTCGCCCTGCATTTGGCGGTAATATTATGGCACAGATTATTTCAACGGATACTCGTCCGCAATTTTGCACCGTGCGCTATAAAATATTCTCTGAACCAACTCCGACGGATAATCCGAACGGAGAAATTGTAAGTATGGCGGTAACGGATAAAATGCTCAAATCTGAAATTGAAGTATATTCAACTGAGGATAAGCCACGCGATGTTGATATTTCCGATGCTGATGTAATTGTTGCAGTAGGTCGCGGAGCAATGAGCGAAAACCTCCGAGCACAAGCAGCAGAGCTTGCCGAATTACTTGGCGGTGTTGTCGCGTGTACACGCCCGCTTGCAGAGGCTAATATCTACAATTCAAAGCAACAGATTGGTCTTTCCGGAAGAACGGTTAAGCCTAAGTTTATTATCTGCCTCGGAATTTCCGGTGTAATTCAGTTTGCGGCAGGAATGAAAGAATCCGAGTGTATTGTTGCGGTTAATACCGATAAAAATGCGCCGATTTTTGACGTTGCGCATTATGTGATAGTCGGCGACGTTGCGGAAATTTTACCGCGCATTATAAATAAAATAAAGGAGGTGCGCGGAGATGTATAGCAAAGTTACGGAAAACGAAGTTTTAAAACTAAAGAACATCGTTGGAGCTGATAACGTCATCTTTGGCGAGGCAATCAGCGAGGATTATTACCACGACGAGCTTGGCGGAATTGAGAGCGCACCTGAGGTTTTGGTGCGTGTGCACAAGACTGAAGAAGTGTCTGAAATAATGAAGCTTGCGTATGAGAAAAATATTCCCGTAACAGTACGAGGCAGCGGAACGGGCCTTGTAGGCGCAGCAGTTGCGCTTCACGGTGGAATTCTGCTTGAAACAACGCAGATGAATAAAATTTTAAGTCTTGATGAAGATAATTTAACAGTAACCGTGCAGCCCGGAGTTCTGCTTATGGAGCTTGCGGCGTTTGTCGAGGAGCACGATTTTCTCTATCCGCCGGACCCGGGTGAAAAATCGGCAACCATCGGCGGAAATATTTCAACCAACGCAGGCGGAATGCGTGCGGTTAAATACGGTGTAACGCGCGACTATGTGCGCGCACTTACAGTCGTTATGCCAAACGGTGAGATACTAAATCTCGGCGGTAAGGTTGCCAAAAACAGCTCAGGCTATAGCTTAAAGGACTTGGTAATCGGCTCTGAGGGCACACTTTGCATAATTTGCGAGGCGACACTAAAGCTAATTCCGCTTCCGAAGGTATCGGTAAGCTTGCTCGTTCCGTTTGCGGATATGAAGAGTGCAATTGAAGCTGTGCCTAAGATTTTCAAATCAAAAATTACACCAACTGCGGTTGAATATATGTCGCGCGATACGATTTTGTTTTCCGAGAGCTATCTTGGCAAAAAATTCCCCGATACTAAGAACGATGCATACATTTTACTGACCTTTGACGGAAAAGATGACGAACAGGTAGATTGTGACGTTAAAATTATTGCGGATTTGTGCCTTACACTTGGCGCGCTAGATGTTTACATAGTTGACACAGAGGAGCGAAAGAAATCTGTCTGGTCTGCCCGCGGAGCATTCCTTGAGGCGATTAAGGCTTCAACTACAGAAATGGATGAATGTGACGTTGTAGTACCTGTAAATCGTGTTGATGAATTTATTAAATACACCCATAAATTGGCAGATGACTATAGCATTCGCATCCCGAGCTTCGGTCATGCGGGTGACGGTAACTTGCACGTTTACATCTGCAGGGATAAGTTGAACGCCTGTGAGTGGGAGAAGATTTTAAAAATCTGCTTTGACAAGATGTATAAGAAAGCCGAAGAGCTTGGTGGTCTCGTTTCGGGTGAACACGGTATCGGCTTTGCAAAAAGAGAGTATTTAAAGAAATTATACGGCGAAACACCGATTGCCTTAATGGCAGGAATTAAAAAGGTTTTTGATGAGAAAAATATCTTAAACCCGGGTAAAATTATGGAATAGGTGATTTGTATGTTAGAAACACTTGTAAATTCAATAAATGACGCACTTTATACTTATGTGCTTATTATCTTTCTCTTAGTTTGCGGGCTCTATTTTACAGTGCGTTCACGCTTTGCACAGTTTAGATTATTCGGTCAGCAGTTAAAATCCGTTACCGAAAAGACAGACGGAGTTTCATCATTTCAGGCACTTATGGTATCGACTGCATCACGCGTCGGAACGGGTAATATTATCGGTGTATCAACTGCAATTTGCCTTGGTGGATTCGGATCTGTGTTCTGGATGTGGGTAATCGCGCTTATTGGCGGTGCTTCGGCTCTTGTTGAAAGTACGCTTGCGCAGATTTATAAGCGTCGCGGACCGGACGGATGGCACGGCGGTCCGGCTTATTACATTGAAACTGCGCTTAAATCGCGCTCGCTTGCAATAATTTTCTCTGTTTTTCTTATTTTAACTTATGGCTTTGGATTTAATATGCTCGCGTCATATAATCTCCAGTCAACCTTTGCAGGCTATTCTTTCTATAATGCAGCCTATACTCCGTGGATAATCGGTGCAATTCTTGCGATTTTAGTTGGATATTGCCTGTTTGGCGGCGGTAAGAGAATTATCAAGGTAACAAGCTTGCTCGTTCCGATAATGGGCGTTGCTTATATCGGCGTGGCTCTCGTTATAGTATTTATGAATTTAGGCGCAATTCCGGAAATTTTTAGCCGTATATTTACTGAAGCGTTTGACTTTACCTCAATCTTTGGCGGATTTACCGGCTCTTGCGTTATGTTTGGAATTAAGCGAGGTTTGTTTTCAAATGAAGCAGGTGTCGGCTCAGCTCCGAATGCATCGGCATCAGCAGACGTTGCACATCCTGTAAAGCAGGGTTTAGTTCAGGTGCTCTCTGTTTTTATTGATACGATTTTAGTCTGCACGGCAACTGCGTTTATGTGTATGTGCTCAGGTGTCACACCGACAGCGGAAATTTCAGGTGCACCTTATGTTCAAATGAGCTTATCGGCAACACTCGGAAGCTTTGGCCCGATATTTATTACCGTTGCAATGATTTTATTTGCGTTCACAACACTTATCGGAAATTTATATTACGTCGACCAAAGCTGGTTCTTTATATTTAAGAAAAAACCGAGTAAGGTGTTTATGAGCATCTATTATATCGTTGCTTCACTCGTTATCTTTGTGGGTGCAGGACTTAGTGCTGATTTACTCTGGGGCATTGCGGATATAACAATGGGTGCAATGGCGGTAATTAACGTGCCTGTAATTATCTATCTTGGAAAATACGCAATGCGCGCATTGCAGGATTACGACAATAAAATTAAAAATGGCGAGCAGATAAGCTTTAAAGCGCGCGATATCGGCCTTCCCGATGAGGTAGATGCATGGAAATGAGAAAGCTTGCAATAAGTGCACAGCCACATTTTGGCGTGCCGATTGAAAAACAGATAAAACTATTTAAAAAAGCGGGCTTTTCAGGCTTTTTCACCCCATGGGATAAAAATTTAAAAGAGTATCGTGCGGCGGCAGATGAGGCCAAACTCAAATATGTCGCAGTTCACGCACCGATAACGCACACTCAAAAAATATGGGATGAAGATTTGTCTGAATATTTTATAACCTATGTTGAAGACACCGCAAAAATCGGAGTGCCGATTCTTATTGTGCACGCTTATACTGTTCCTGAAATGCAGTATTCTGTGGTTTCGCGCGATATGGGAAGTGCGAGTAACGAGGGAGTAGAACGATACCGCAAAATGGTTGAACATGCAGCAAAGCTCGGCGTTAAAATCGCATTTGAAAATGCAGAGGGTGAAGAGCAGCTTCACGCGCTTATGCGCGCGTTTAAAGATTATGAAAATGTCGGCTACTGCTGGGATTCGGGGCATGAGGCGGCTTATGCGCCCGATATTGATTATTTATCACTATATGGTGATAAGCTGCTTATTACTCATTTAAACGATAACCTAGGCTGTAGAAATGAAGATGGCAAAATATCCGGGTTAGACGACTTGCATCTCCTGCCGTTTGACGTAAATATCAATTGGCAAGAGAAAGTGGAAACTCTTAAAAATTGCAGATTGCCTGAGTTTTTAACCTTTGAACTTAAAATGAATCTTCCGTTTAGCGATAAACGCCACAAGCAGTATGAAAATTTATCACTTGAAGAATATTTATCTCTTGCGCAAATTCGAGCAAGGAAGATAGCAGATATGCTGGAGGCATAATAATGAAAAGAACAAAATTAGCAGACAGAAAGCTACCAACCTATTCAAAGGGTGAGGAAATATTCAATATGGTATCGCACATAGTCGGCGGTGCACTCGGAATTTTAAGTATAGTTTTGTGTTCTGTGTTTGCGGGTATGCAGGGCGATCCGTATAAGGTTGTATCAGGCGTGATTTTCGGCGTTACAATGCTTATGCTTTATACTATGTCGAGTATATATCACGGCTTAAGCCCGAAGACTATGGCAAAGAGAGTTTTTCAGATAATCGACCACTGCTCGATTTTCATTCTGATTGCAGGAACATACACACCGGTTGCGCTCTGCGCAATCCGCGAGGTGAGCACGTTTGAAGGTTGGCTGCTTTTCGGTATCGTGTGGGCGGCGGCAATTGTGGGTATTGTATTTAATTCAATTGATATTAAGAAGTATAAAATTCTGTCAATGATACTTTATCTCGTTATGGGCTGGTGCGTTATTTTCAGAATAAACGTGCTTATCGAGGCAGTCGGCTGGGGCGGCTTCTGGATGGTGCTGCTCGGCGGTGTTGCATATACAATCGGAGCCGTGCTTTACGGACTCGGCAAGCATAAGTGGATGCACTCTGTGTTCCACATTTTCTGCATTATCGCAAGTATTTTGCACTTGCTTTTTGTTTTACTTTTCATAATTTTATAGAGGTGGACTATGAAAACACTTATTGTAATTGATATGCAAAACGATTTTATCGATATGGCGCTCGGAACACAAGAAGCGGTCGCGATTGTCCCGCGTGTGCGAGAGAAAATTTCAGAATATAAATCGCGTGGAGATCGGATAATATACACGAGAGATACACACGGCGAGGATTATCTTAAAACTCCCGAGGGTGAAAAGTTACCGGTTCCGCATTGCATAAAGGGAACATCCGGCTGGCAAATAGCTGACGGGTTGTATATTGAGGGTTCGCAGATAATTGATAAACCAAACTTCGGTTGGTCAAACTGGAAAGAGCTTGATTTAGACGAAGTTGAAATAGTAGGTCTTTGCACAGATATATGTGTAGTATCCAACGCGCTTATAATTAAGGCGAGCTTTCCGAATGCGAAAATAAGCGTTGACTCAGCTTGTTGTGCCGGTGTGACACCTGAAAGTCACGAAGCTGCACTTACAACGATGAAAATGTGCCAGATTGATGTTGTTTAGAGGTGAAATATTATGTTTGATGCTAAAAAAGTATGCGCGGAATGTGTTGCGTGGATACGCGATTTCTTTGAAAATAACGGCCCTGACTGCAATGCAATTGTCGGAATTTCGGGTGGTAAGGATTCCTCCGTTGTGGCTGCACTCTGTGTTGAGGCGCTGGGACGTGACCGTGTTATCGGCGTTCTTATGCCGCAGGGCGAGCAGTTTGATATAGATGCGTCTTATAAACTCGTTAATCATCTTGGAATCCGCCATTATGTGGTAAATGTTAAAGACGCGGTCGACGCGGTTATAAATAATCTACCAAAGGATATGGAAATAACTCCGCAAACAAGACAGAACATTCCACCGCGAATCCGTATGACGACACTCTATGCAATTGCACAGAGCAATAACGGTCGCGTTGCAAACACCTGTAATTTATCCGAGGATTGGGTTGGATATTCAACGCGTTACGGTGACTCGGTCGGCGATTTTTCACCGATGTCATTCTTAACTGTTACCGAGGTTAAGGAAATAGGCAGATTCTTAGGCCTTCCCGCTGAACTTGTTGACAAAACCCCGATTGACGGACTATGCGGTAAAACCGATGAAGAGAATTTAGGCTTTACCTATGCAGAGCTTGATAAATACATTCGCACGGGCGAAATTGAAGACAAGGCAAAGAAGGAAATAATCGACAGAAAGCATAAAATGAATTTATTTAAGCTATCCTTTATGCCGTGCTTTAAACCGGAGGTTTAACTGTGTATAAATTAGCAGATAAGCATAAAAAATTAGCGCTCGATGCGTTAAATTATATTTTCAGTAATCCGGAGACGGGTTATCGTGAGGTAAAAACATCGAAGTATCTGGAAGATGCTTTTGAAAAGTTAGGCTATGAGCTAAACCGAGCAGGGGATATTCCCGGTTTTTATACAATTATTGATACAGGAAAACCGGGCCCTGAAATATTAGTGCTCGGCGAGATGGACTCACTCATTTTACCTACACATCCGAGTGCTGATAAGGCTACGGGCGCAGCTCACGTTTGCGGTCATGCAGCTCAGCCGGCGGCACTTGTTGCAATTGCGGCATCCCTTAAGGAGCCGGGCGCGCTTGATAATTTGTGCGGAAAAATTCGTCTTTGTGCAGTTCCTGCCGAGGAGCTTATCGAAATTGAGTACCGTGAAGGACTCATTAAAGAGGGCAAAATTAAATACTACGGCGGTAAGCCCGAATTTTTACGCCGCGGAATGTTTGACGGCTGTGACATAGCGATTATGGTACATACGACAACGGAAAAAGAAATAATTATAAGTAAAGCAATGGTTGGTTGTGTTGCAAAGCGCGTTATTTATAAAGGAAAAGCTTCTCACGCGGGCGGCGCGCCGGAGGACGGAATAAACGCGCTCTACGCCGCAACGCAGGGACTCGCGGCAATAAATGCAATCCGTGAGACATTTACCGAGCCTGATTTCGTGCGCGTGCATCCGATTGTAACAAAGGGTGGCTCGGTAGTAAACGCGATTCCAGATGAGGTTATTTTAGAGAGCTTTGTGAGGGGTAAAACATTTTCTGCAATTGAGAAAACTAATAAAAAGGTAAACCGCGCGCTCATCGGCGCGGCACTGTCTCTCGGTGCGAATATCGAGATTTTGGACTATCCCGGTTATGCTCCGCACGAGAATGATGATGCTCTTATGTCACTTTCTGAGGAGGCGGCAAAGGAAGCTACCCCATCTCTTGAGGTAAAGTTAAATGACTTGGAAACAGGAAGCTCTGATATCGGAGACCTGTCGCGAATTATGCCGTGCGTTCAGCCGGAAATGCCGGGCGCGCGTGGCTCACTTCACGGAATTGACTTTGAGTTTGAAAACCCCGAGCTTGCAGTTCTCGGTGCGGCAAAATTACAGCTTAAAATGATAGAAATGCTTTTGGAAAACGGCGCAACTCGAGCCAAAGCGATTGTTTCAGGCTACAAGCCTGAATTTGCAAGTCGTGACGAATACTTTGCATATATTGATAAATTCATCACCACGGGTGATAGAATAAAATATTCAAGCGGAAAAGCCGAGGTAATATTATAAGAGGTGATTTAAATGAAATTATGTAACACAACGGGAGATTTTGCGCGTTACTGCAAAACACACGAGGAACGAGTTAAAAATCTGGTTGAGGCAGGTTTTAAATATATCGATTTAAGTATGTATTCGATAGTAAATGAACCGTCATTTTTCGGCGATATGCCGTGGGAGGAAAATGCAAAAAAGCTTCTTGAATATGCAAATTCACTCGGAGCTACCTTTGTTCAGGCTCATTCGCCGGGTATAAATGCGCTCGATGTCCACGAGAATTCCGAGCGCGACCTAAACGCAACAATTCGCTCTGTTGAAGTGTGCGGTGTTCTCGGCATTCCGAATATCGTTGTGCACTCCGGTTGGGCGAAGGATATTTCAAAGGAAGAATGGTTTGAGAGAAATGCCGCATTTTTCAGAAAATTATTCCCGGCAGCAGAGAAATATGGCGTTAATGTTCTATGCGAAAACTCAACTGCTGCTAATATGGGAGATAGATATTATACCAATACAGGCAAGGATATGTATGAATTTTGCGAATTTGTTGACCATCCGCTTTTTGGCGCGTGCTGGGATACGGGGCATGGCAACATTGAGGGGCCGCAGTATGACGAAATTTTAGTCATTGGTAAGCACTTAAAGGCGGTACATATTAATGACAATCGCGGAAAGGCTGACGATCATATCATCCCGCTTATGGGTACTTTAAATATGGATGAGATAATGCACGCACTTATTGATGTTAAGTTTAATGGCTACTTTACATTTGAGTGTGAATCGCTTCTTCTTCCGATGAAAACTTATCTCTATCCGCGCCACGAATTTAAGGAAGATAAGCTATCAAGTCCACAGCTCTTTATGCAGAAGCATCTTACTCGTTTGATGTATGAAATCGGTGAGTGGTCACTTCGTGAATACAATATTTTTGAGGAATAATTATGGAAATAGTTAAGTTAAAAGATGAAATAGAGAGAATGTCGCATCTTGCAACGGGTATCGTGCGCGAGTATTACGATCCGCTTCTGGGTGAGGCGCAAAATACATATATGTTAAAAAAATTCCAGTCACCACGCGCAATTGAAGAGCAAATTGAGCACGGTGCGCAGTATTATTTTGTTATTGAAAACGAGGATGCAGGCTTTTTTGCATACTATCTCTATGATACCTGCCTTTATTTAAGCAAGCTCTATTTAAAAAAAGAATGTCGTGGTCGCGGTTTTGGAAGATGCGTTATTGAATTTTTAAAAAACGCGGCTTTAAACGCAAACCTTCCTGCAATTGAACTCAATGTCAATAAGTATAATTTTGATACAATCGCCGCCTATGAACGTCTTGGCTTTAAAAGAATCCGCGACGAGGTAAATGACATCGGTGAGGGTTATGTTATGGACGATTACGTCTATCGGTTGGAAATATGAGTGTTAAAGTTAAAATAACGATACTTGCCGCTTTTTTGGCATATGCGGTGCTACTTTACGTATTGCCGATATCCTGCCCGATTCTTGAAATTACGGGAATCCCGTGTTTGGGGTGCGGAATGACAAGAGCCTTGCTTTCCGCAATTAAATTTGATTTTAGGGCGGCATTTTCGTATAACTTTATGTTCTGGAGTATTCCGATTGTTGCAACAGGCATTCTGTTTGACCTTGCATTTATGAAAAGTAAGTGGTTCTATATTGTGATATTGCTTGGCTTTATCGCAAATTGGATTGTTAAATTCTGTTGACAAAAAATGAATTTCTGTGATAAACTAAGAAAAAGAGAGGCAGGGGGATAATGATATGTTTTGTACCACTTGCGGAAGCGAAATGAAAGATAATCAAGCTATCTGCTTAAATTGCGGTGCCAAGAAGGGCGTAGGCACTACATACTGCGCAAATTGCGGTGCAGCAATGCCGGAGGGCGCTGAAATTTGCATGAACTGTGGTGTTAAAAAAGACGGTTTGAATGGACAGAATAAATGGATAATGGCGCTCATTGCCTTTATTGTTGGTGATTTTGGAGTTCATAACTTTATTATGGGTGAAACGAAAAAGGGCGTTTTGAAGATTATTCTTTCTGTTGCAGGTGTTATCACATGCGGAATTACCACTATTGTTTGTGCAGTATTCAAATGGATTGAAATTGTTAAAATTTTAATGGGTACATATTCAGCAGACCCGGAAAAGTATATTTAAGCTTGTAACGCCTCCGAGTTTTTTCGGAGACGTTAGTTTTAAGGAGTAATTATGGAAATTAATATCTTGCATTTAATTGAAGGCGCGAAGAAAGCGCGCGGTATAACTGTTGTAATTGATGTGTTTCGTGCTTTTTCTGTCGAGGCATATTTTTTCTCGGAAGGTGCTGAGAAAATAATTCCCGTAGGAGATGCGGATTTAGCCTATAAATTGAAGGAAGAGCATCCGGAATATATTTTAGCAGGTGAGCGCCACGGTAAAATTTTGCCGGGCTTTGATGTAGGAAACTCGCCGAGTGAGCTTATAAAGCTCGACTCTAAGAGTAAAACCGTTGTGCACACAACAAGTGCCGGTACACAGGGCATTGCAAATGCAAAGGGCGCGGATGAAATTTTAGGCGCAAGCTTAGTTAATGCGCGTGCAACAGCTGAGTATATTAAAAAAAGCGGTGCGCAGGTTGTATCACTCGTTTGTATGGGTTTAGAGGCAAAAGCGGAGACCGAGGAGGACACGCTTTGCGCACGCTACATAAAGAGTATTCTTGAGGGTGAAAGTCTTGATATGGAGTCTGAAATTGAGGATTTAAAGCGCACCTCCGGCGCTAAATTCTTTGACAAGGCGCAGAACGACGTGTTCCCCGAGGCGGATTTCGGTATGTGCACAGAGCTTGATAAATTTGATTTTGTTATGCGACTAAGTAACGGAGTAATGGAAAAGGTGTAAAAATGGCAAATTTTAAGACTAATGCGATGCGCATTCTTGACACGGCTAAAATTAAATATACCGTTCATACTTATGAAAGTGACGGCGATTTTGACGGTGTTCACGTAGCGGCAAAGCTCGGTGTTAACGAAAATCAAGTGTTTAAAACGCTTATAACAAAAGGGTGCGGGCGCGATTATTTCGTGTTTGTAATCCCCGTTGTGTGCGAGCTTGACCTTAAAGCGGCGGCACGTGCAGTTGGGGAAAAGGCGGTCGAGATGATTGCGGTTAAGGATATAAATAAAGTCAGCGGTTACATTCGCGGCGGCTGCTCTCCAATCGGTATGAAAAAGCAGTTTGTAACGGTTATTGACGAAAAATGTTTAAATTATGATACAATAGTTTTCAGCGCGGGTAAAATCGGCTATCAGGTCGAGATGGCACCGCGTGAACTTATAAATTTAATTTCAGCAAAAACAGATAATATAACAAGAGGTGAATAATATGGAAAATTTACGAGCAAAAAAAGGTTTTATATGTGATATGGACGGTGTTATATATCACGGGAACAATATTTTAGACGGAGTGCGTGAATTTGTAACATGGCTTCAGAAAAATGACAAGCGATTTATTTTCTTAACAAACAGCTCGGAGCGCACACCGCACGAGCTCAGCATGAAGCTATCTCGTATGGGTCTTGAGGTTGATGAATCGCATTTCTATACATCAGCACTTTCAACCGCTGCATTTTTGGATAGTCAGTCACCCGGCTGCAGCGCATATGTAATTGGCGAGGCGGGGCTTTTGAATGCGCTCTATGAAAAGGGAATTGCAATGAACGACGTAAATCCCGAATACGTTGTGGTGGGTGAGACGAGAACATACAGCTTTGAGAAAATTGAAAAGGCGGTAGAGCTTGTAAATCGCGGGGCAAAGCTTATCGGAACAAATCCCGATGTAACAGGTCCGACCGAGCGCGGAATCGTTCCTGCAACGGGAGCTTTAGTTGCACCAATTGAAATTGCAACGGGTAAAAAAGCATATTTTATCGGTAAGCCGAATCCTTTAACAATGAGACATGCACTTAAAGTACTTGAGTGCCACAGTGATGAAACGGCTCTCATTGGCGATAGAATGGATACCGATGTAATTTCAGGCATTGAGTCTGCAATTGACACAGTGCTGGTACTCAGCGGAGTTACACGCCGTTCAGACATTGAAAACTTCCCGTATAGCCCGAAGTATATTCTCTCGGGTGTGGGCGAAATTCCTGAAAAATAAGGGGTGTTTAAGATGAAAAAGACAATTAAAATTTTAAGCTTTGTTCTCGCAATTTTAATGTTCTCTGCCTGCTCGGGCGATAAAACGCTAATCAAAGCGCGCCTTGATGACGATTGGGGCTATGTAAATGAAAACGGTAAATTTAAAATTGAAGCTGAATTTGATGAAGCGTATGCATTCTCTGAAGGTGTTGCAGTTGTTGTTGAGGACGAAAAATACGGCGTTATCAACGAAAACGGAAAGTTTAAAATTAAGCCTGAGTATGAATATATCGGCGATTTCAAGGACGGCAAGGCGGTATTCAGTCAGGATGGCAAATACGGAATTATCAATAAAAACGGCAAAATCGTTTTGGAAGCAGCCTTTAGCTGGCTCTCTGATTTTTCAGACGGGCTTGCGGTTGCGGTCGATGATTTTGGAAAATTCGGATTCGTTAATGAAAAGGGTAGCTATGTAATTACACCGAATTTTATAGAGGCATATCCGTTTACCGAAGGTCTTGCTGCAGTTAAGATCGGTGAGAAATGGGGATTTGTTGACACCGTCGGAAATCTTGTAATCAATGCGCAATACGACGAGGTAAGACCGTTTTCTGACGGCCTTGCACAAATCAAGGTAAATGATAAGTTCGGCTTTGTTGATAAAACAGGCGCGGTTGTTATAAAGCCTGAGCTTGAGATGGCGCTTAGCTTCTCAGAGGGACTTGCCGTTGCGTTTAAAAACTTTAAATATGGCTTTATTGATAAAACAGGTGAATTTGTTATAGATGCGCAATTTAATGTCGCAATGAGCTTTAATAACGGCGTTGCGCCAGTTACCATTCCGGGAAGCTCTTTTGTCGGTTTTATTGATAAATCGGGTGATTTTGTTATTCCAAGTGAATACAATGTAATTTGGTATCAATGGAATCCGCAGGAATACTCTGGCTATTTGCCTGTTGAAAAAGGCGGCAAATTCGTTCTTTTAGACACGAAGGGCAGAGAAGTTTACGTTGAAGCAGATGATTAATTAAATATTCCACCCTGCAAGACACTCTTGCAGGGTAATTTTTTATGCAAAAAAATTTTCTGTTTTAAAAATAAAATGTTGAAATAATCGAAATATTTTTGTTTAAAATTTAAAACACAAAAAATATTGCGGTATTTTTGTGCGTATGTTTACAAAAAATGGCGAATTTTGTATAATTTTATAGAGAAAATAAAGGAGGTGAGAGTGTGGATGCAATTGATTACGGTATTCTTGAATGTTTAAAGGAAAATGCACGCGAGAATGCCACGAACATTGGTGCAAAAATCAATTTATCTACCTCTGCCGTAATCGAGCGAATTAAAAAACTTGAGGCGGCAGGAATAATCAAGCAGTATACTACGCTTATAAATCAGGAAGCGCTCGGGCGCGAGCTTATGGCTTTTATTTACGTAAGTCTTGAAAATCCGAAGCACTATGAAAATTTCGTTAAAAAGGTAGAATTACACAATGAGATTTCAGAGTGCTATTACATTGCGGGCGATTTTGATTTTATTTTAAAAGTGGTAACAAAATCAGGTAAAGCGCTCGAGGGAATTTTAAATTACATTAAATCAATTGAGGGAGTTTCGCTTACGCGCACATCTGTTGTTCTGTCAACAAATAAGCACGAGGTGTCAATCCTCCCTGATAAATAAAGAAAGGAAGTAAAGGAAATGGTTATCGGTATTCCAAAGGAAATTATGCACGGCGAGGGCAGAGTATCTGCAATCCCGGAAACAGTCGCAAAACTTGTAGCTGACGGTTATGAGGTTTTGGTTGAAAACACGGCAGGTGAAGCAGCGTTCTTCTCAGATGCTGATTACGCAGCTGCAGGAGCTACAATGATAGCAGACTGTGAGGAGTTATACGCAAAGTCTGACATCATCTTAAAGGTTAAAGAGCCGCAGTTTAACGAGGCAAAGAATAAGCACGAGGTTGATATGATGCATAAAGGTCAATATCTTATCACCTTTATCCATCCGGCATCGCCTGTAAACCACGAAATGGTTCGCAATATGGCGGCAAAGGGCATTATCGGTTTAACCCTTGACGGTGTTCCGAGAATTTCGCGCGCACAGAATTTGGATGCGCTCACTTCGATGAGTACTTGTGCCGGATATAAGGGAATTCTTATGGCGGCAAATGATTTGGCAAAATTTATTCCGCAGCTCTTCTGCGCTGTCGGTATGGTAAAGCCATGTAACGCACTTGTTATCGGTACAGGTGTTGCGGGTCTTCAGGCTCTTGCAACAGCGAAAAGACTCGGCGCTGTTACATACGCGGCTGACATTCGCCCGGCAGCAGCTGAACAGGCAATGAGTCTTGGTGCAAAGATTGTTGACACTGGTGTTCCTGCTGAGGTTGCAGTAGGTGAGGGCGGCTATGCTAACGCTCTCAGCGAAGAGTGGATTTTAAAGGAGCGCGCAGCGCTTGCTGATACCATCAAGGATATGGACATCATCTTCTGCTCAGCGCTCGTACCATCAAAGCTCGCTCCGGTAATTATTACTGAAGAGATGGTTAAGTCAATGAAACCGGGCTCTGTAATTGTTGATATTTCAATTGACCAGGGCGGTAACTGTGCAATCACTGTTCCGGGTGAGAAGGCAGTTTTACATAATGTTACAATCGAGGGTATCAAGAACATTCCGGGTCTTCTTCCGACCAGCTCAACCTGGATGTTTGCTCATAATATTTATAACCTTGTTAAGTACTTATCCAAGGACGGAAGCTTTAAACTTGATAATTCAGACGAAATCGTCCGCGGTATCTTAACAACAATCGACGGTGAAATCGTCCATAAGGGCGCACTTGAGGCAATGAGCAAATAAGGGGGATTTTTGCTGTGGGTTATATTTTAATTGCAGTATTTGTAATTGCGGCAATCGTCGGCTATTTCATAATCAACAAAGTGCCGACGCTTCTGCACACTCCGCTTATGTCGGGAATGAATGCGCTCTCCGGTATTACCGTACTTGGTGCACTCACAACTCTCGCAGTTACACTTAAAGATAACGATCCGATTCTATCAGTTATTGTCGGAATGCTCGCAATCATCTTTGCTATGATAAATGTAGCGGGTGGCTTTGCGGTAACGGGAAGAATGCTCAAGATGTTTAAAAAGGAGGACAAATAAGTGATTTATTATATTATAAGCGCAGTCCTCGTTTTTGGCGTACTTGTTGGCATCAGTATGATGAGTAAAGTAAAGAGTGCAAATGCAGGTAATACTTTATCCGCAATTTGCACTGTTATTGCAATCATCGTCGTTATGTATACAAATGAAATTTTAACCTCATGGCAGGCGCTGATTGCACTTGCGATCGGTACGGTTGTGGGTATTGTGGGTGCATATAAGGTTAAGATGATTGAAATGCCGCAGGCAGTAGCATTACTTAACGGTCTCGGAGGTCTTGCATCCGCGCTTGTTGCTATCTTAACCATTGCACAGGCTGAGGATAAGTTTGCGGTTATCGTAGGTGCCGTGGCACTCGTTGTCGGCGCGGTTACTTTTACGGGAAGTCTTATCGCGGCAGGAAAGCTACATAAATTGCTTCCACAAAAGCCTGTTGTGTGGAAATGCCATTCCACAATCGTTACGGTTACTTTAATTGCAACGGTGCTCAGCATGATTTTAGTTCCCGATTGCATTTGGTTGATTACAATTTTATCAGCATTCTTCGGCGTTGCATTCGCAATACGCGTTGGCGGTGCGGATATGCCGATAACAATTTCGCTTTTGAACTCACTTAGCGGTGTGGCAGGCGGTATTGCAGGTATCGCGGTTTATGACCCATTACTTGTTGCAATTGGCGGTATCGTCGGCGCATCCGGTCTTCTCTTAACACAGATTATGTGCAAGGCAATGAACCGTTCACTAGTTTCAATTTTATTTGGTACAGCACCGAAAAAGCCGATTAAAGTAGTTGAAGCTAAAGCTGAGCCTGAGCAGGTTGAAGCTAAAGAAGAAGTATCAATTTCTGATATTTTAACAAATGCAAAGAAAGTAATTCTCGTTCCGGGTTACGGAATGGCACTTGCTCAGGCACAGAGCGCAGTTAAGGCACTTGCTGATAAGCTTGAAGCAAAGGGTTGTGAAGTTAAGTTTGCAATCCATCCTGTAGCCGGCAGAATGCCGGGTCATATGAATGTTTTACTTTGCGAGGTAGATGTTCCGTATGATAAGTTATATGAGATGGAGGCAATAAATGGTGAATTTGCGGAATGCGATGCAGCAATTGTAATCGGCGCAAACGATGTAACAAATCCAGCGGCAAATACCGCAGAGGGAACACCGATTTACGGTATGCCGGTACTTAATGTAGCCGATGCAAAGAATATCATAATCTGTAACTTTGACGATAAGCCGGGTTATGCAGGCGTTCCAAACCCGTTGTATTCTGACGGTCGTGCAATACTTAAATTCGGCGATGCTAAGGAAACGGTAGCTGAGCTTTGTGATGCAATCGGTGCGCAGGATAAACCGCAGAAGAGTGATTCGGTTTCAGATATTCTTGCAAATGCAAAGAAAGTAATTCTCGTTCCGGGTTACGGAATGGCACTTGCTCAGGCACAGAGCGCAGTTAAGGCACTTGCTGATAAGCTTGAAGCAAAGGGTTGCGAGGTTAAGTTTGCAATCCATCCTGTAGCAGGCAGAATGCCGGGGCATATGAATGTACTGCTGTGTGAGGTAGATGTTCCGTATGACAAGCTATATGAAATGGATGCTGTAAACGGTGAATTTTCAGAATGCGACATTGCAATCGTAATCGGCGCAAATGACATAACAAATCCAGCGGCAAATACCGCAGAGGGAACACCGATTTACGGTATGCCTGTGCTTAATGTAGCAGATGCAAAGAATATTATCATCTGTAACTTCGACGATAAACCGGGTTACGCAGGGGTTCGGAACCCGTTATATACCGATGGACGTGCGATACTTAAATTCGGCGATGCAAAGGAAACTGTAGCCGAGCTAACAAACTCGTTTTAATAATAAAAAAGCAAGCTTATGTTAAGCTTGCTTTTTATTGCTTTGTCATCCAAATTGGGGCAGAACGCATTTTTGCGCTGCTTATTATACCAACTGCCATAAAGCTTGCAAGTACCGAGGAGCCGCCGTAACTGAAAAACGGAAGCGTAATTCCGATAACGGGAAGCATGCCTAAACACATACCGATATTTTCGATCATCTGAAAAATCAGCATTGCAGAGATTCCCATACAAGCGTAAGATGAGCATGTGCCCAGACTTCTGCGTGCAATTGAAATACAACGAATTATTATAAGCGTTAAAACAGCACAAATGGCAAGACAACCAAGCATACCAAGTTCTTCACCACAGACGGCGAAAATGAAGTCCGTATGTTTTGCCGGGAGGTATCCATGTTGAGTTTGTGTGCCGTTAAATAGACCTCTGCCGAAAAATCCGCCTGAACCCAGCGCGATTTTACTTTGTATTGCCTGATATCCTTTGCCTAGCGGATCAAGTTCAGGGTTGAACACAACTAAAATTCGTAGTCTTTGGTATTCGTTAAGCAGTGGCCATAAAAGCGGTGCAACAGCACCAAGCAAAGCGCCGGCACCGATAAACCATCTAAGCTTGAGACCGGTGAAAAACAGCATAACAATAAAAATGAACATATAAACAAGCGCGGTACCCAAGTCTTTTGAAATAAAAATTATCATTGCAATAGGAATAGCTGCGTGCAGTATGAGATAAGCTATGCTTTTAAGAGATGGCAATTCTTCGCGCATCTGATGAATGTGCCCTGAAAGAGTAAGAATAAAAAGGATTTTACCAAATTCACCCGGTTGAATGCCAATTGGACCAAAACGAATCCAAGCGTTGTTTCCTGTTGTTTCGCTACCTGTGCCGAAAATCAAAAGTGAGCCGATTAATATAATATTTAAAACATAAATAACTTTCCAGGCGGTGCATATTGCATCAAAATCAGCAATTGAGAAAATGATATATAAAAGGATACCTATGCATATAGCTGCAATTTGCACTTTAATGAAGCTGCCGGAAGAATAACTTGCGGTTGCACTTGAAATTAAAATAGTGCCAAAGGTTGCGGCGATTAGCGATAAAATCAAAAGATATGTGTCAAGTTTCTGAATGAAAATTTTCAAGTTAATAAAGAAGTCGCGCATTAAAAGCTCACCTCACAAACTAATTTTATCACATCTTTAATTTTACATCAACATCTTTGTCAAAAAAGCTTGATATACAAGTTTTTTTGGTTTATAATTATTGTAATATATTTATACTGGGGGATTTTGGAAATGCTTACAGATATTGAAATTGCGCAAAAAGCGAAAATGCTTAAAATAAAGGATGTTGCAAAAAAAATTAATATCACGGAGGATGAGCTTGTTCCATACGGTCACTATAAAGCAAAGCTTAGTGAAGAGCTTATTGCTAGAGTTTCGGATAATAAAGACGGTAAGCTTATTTTAGTAACCGCAATTAACCCCACTCCGGCAGGTGAAGGCAAGACTACCACTACCGTTGGTATCGGTCAGGCACTCGGCAAGCTTGATAAAAACGCAATTATTGCGCTTCGTGAGCCGTCTCTTGGTCCGGTATTTGGTGTAAAAGGCGGTGCTGCCGGTGGAGGATATGCCCAGGTTCTGCCGATGGAGGATATAAACTTGCACTTTACCGGTGATATGCATGCGATTACAAGTGCAAACAACTTGCTTTGTGCACTTATAGATAACCATATTCAACAGGGAAATGCGCTTCAGATTGACCCGAGAAAGATCGAAGTAAAGCGCGTTTTAGATATGAATGACCGTGCACTGCGTGACATTGTAATTGGCCTTGGCGGTAAAACAAACGGAGTGCCGCGTGAAGATGGCTTCATGATTACCGTCGCAAGCGAAGTAATGGCGATTTTATGCTTAAGCTCTGATCTTGAGGATTTAAAACGTCGTTTTGGCGATATGCTTGTTGCATATTCTTATTCGGGCGAGCCGATTTATGCACGCGACTTGAAAGCTGAAGGAGCTATGGCGGCGCTTATGAAGGATGCGATTTTGCCAAACCTTGTTCAGACGCTTGAAGGAACTCCGTGTATTATGCACGGCGGTCCGTTTGCAAATATTGCGCACGGATGCAACTCTGTTCGAGCAACAAAGCTTGCACTCAAGCTTTGTGATTATGTTGTTACTGAAGCGGGATTTGGTGCGGATTTGGGCGCTGAGAAGTTTTTTGATATAAAATGCCGTCTTGCAGGACTTAAGCCTGATTGCGTAGTTTTAGTTGCTACGGTGCGCGCACTTAAGTATAACGGCGGTGTTGCAAAAGCAGACTTAAGTGAAGAGAATCTGGAAGCTTTAGCTCGCGGTATTGTTAACTTAGAGGCTCATATTGAGAATTTGTCAAAATATAATGTTCCTGTTGTCGTTGCGATTAACCGCTTCGGTACGGATACCGATGCTGAGCTTGCATTTATTGAAGAGACTTGTAAGAGACTTGGAGCTGAATATGCCCTTAGTGAAGTGTTTGCAAAGGGTGGCGACGGCGGAATAGAGCTTGCAGAAAAAGTTATTTCTCTTGCAGACTCAGGTAAGGCGGATTTTGCGCCGATTTATGAGGATGATCTTTCAATTTCTGATAAAATAAAAACAATTGCAACTAAAATTTACGGTGCACGTGACGTTAGCTTTACAACTGCGGCAAGCCGTGCTATTGCGCAGATTGAAAAGTTAGGCTATTCAAAATGCCCCGTATGTATTGCTAAAACACAATATTCACTCTCTGATGACCAGACTTTACTTGGCAGACCTAAAGATTTCACACTTAATATAAAGAGTGTTCGTCTTAGTGCAGGTGCGGGTTTTGTCGTTGCACTTTCGGGTGATATTATGACAATGCCGGGGCTTCCTAAAGTTCCGGCTGCAGAAAAAATTGACATTGATTTAACCGGTGAGATTCATGGACTTTTCTAAAATATTTTTAGCAAAGAGTGAAGAAGAAACTGAAAAAATCGGCGAAGAGTTTGCAAAACAGCTAAAAGTAGGCGATTTGGTTGCGCTAAGTGGCGGAATGGGTATGGGTAAAACTGCAATTACGCGTGGCATAGCGCGAGGACTTGGATACACCGGTCGCGTAACAAGCCCGACTTATGCGATTGTAAATGAGTATTACGGTAACATTCCGGTGTTTCATTTTGACTTATACAGATTATCAAGCGCTGATGAACTTTTTGACATTGGCTTTGAGGATTATTTTTCGCGCGGAGGTGTTCTGATTATTGAATGGTTTGAACGCGCGGAGGATGAGTTTTCACCCGATTATATCGTTTCAATTTCGCCTGTCGATGATGTAAATGCAAGACAAATTACCATTAAGAAGGTAAAATGATATGAGAATTTTAGGTATCGAATCCTCTGCAAAATCAGCTTCTGTTTGTATTTGTGAGGATGAGAAAATTTTATGTGAGTCCTTTTCCAACAATGGGCTTACTCATAGTAAAACTGTTCTTTCCATGATAGATGATATGCTGAAACAAAGCGGAATTTCGATGGACAGTATAGAAAAGCTTGCAATAGCAAACGGCCCGGGTTCTTTTACCGGACTTCGCATTGGTGCAGCAGTAGTTAAAGGTCTTTCATGGGCAAAGAACATTCCGTGTGTCGGAGTATCGACGCTTTATGCTATGGCGCATAATGCACTGGCAATTGACGGAATTGTTTGTGCAGTTATGGACGCACGTGCAGGCCAGGTTTACAATGCACTGTTTAAAATTGAAAACGGCAAAATTACAAGGCTTTGCGAGGACCGTGCAATTGCAATAGATGAGCTTCAGGAAGAAATAAAAAATGAACAAAAGATTTTTCTGGTAGGTGATGGTGCCGAGCTTTGCAAAGACAAGCTTTCGCATAAAAATTTGGTGTTACTTCCGGAAAATTTGCGTTATCAGCGCGCATATGGTGTATGTATAGCGGCGGCAGAGGAAAACGGAGTGCCGTGTGATGAACTTAAGTTGCAGTATATTCGCAAACCGCAAGCAGAACGCGAACGGCTTGCTAAATTAAATAAGGAGTGATTTATTTATGAAAATCGCAATAGGAGCAGACAGTGCAGGTTACTTAATGAAGAAGACAATCTGTGAGCATCTTACAAAACGAGGATTCGAGGTAATCGACTGCGGTACAGACAGTACCGAGTCATGCCACTATCCTGTTTTCGCTTACAGCGTTGCAAAGAAAGTTTCGGAAGGCGAGGCTAAGTTTGGTATCCTCGTTTGCGGAACAGGTATCGGTATGTCGATTGCAGCAAACAAGGTTGAGGGAATTCGTGCATCAGTAGTGTCAGAGCATTTCTCAGCTCGTTATACAAGACTTCACAATGATGCAAATGTGCTTTGCCTTGGTGCGCGCGTTATTGGCGAAGGTATTGCAATTGAGCTTGTTGACACCTTCCTTGATACTGAAGCTGAGGGTGGTCGTCACGCTGCTCGAGTTGATATGATTACACAGATTGAAAACAAGACATTTAACGCTTAAAACAGCAGGAGATGACAAAATAATGGAGCGTCCAATGAATTTGACAATGCTTATGGACTTCTATGAGCTCACAATGTCAAAGGGTTATTTTGACCACAATATGCAGGATCAGATTGCATATTTTGATATGTTCTACCGCAAAACGCCGGATAAGGGCGGATATGCAATTATGGCGGGTGTTGAACAGCTTATTGGGTATTTAAATAATTTATCCTTCGAGGATGAAGATATTGAATTTTTGCGCAGTAAGCAGATGTTTAATGAAGAGTTTTTGGAATATTTAAGAAACTTTGAGTTTAAAGCTGATGTCTGGGCAATTCCTGAAGGAACACCGATTTTCCCGGGCGAGCCGATTGTTACCGTCAGAGGTACTGCAATTGAAGCTCAGCTCGTTGAAACGATGATTTTGCTCACTGTAAATCACCAGAGTCTTATTGCAACTAAGGCAAGCAGAATTGTCAGGGCAGCTCAGGGAAGACCGGTTATGGAATTTGGCTCACGTCGTGCGCAGGGTTATGACGGTGCGATTTACGGTGCACGAGCTGCATACATCGGCGGATGCGTAGGTACTGCGTGCACAATTTGTGAGCGTGATTACGGAATACCGGCGCTTGGTACAATGGCTCATTCATGGGTTCAGATGTTCCCGAGCGAGTATGAGGCGTTTGAAGCGTATGCGAAGGCTTGGCCGTCCAGATGCTCACTACTTGTTGACACATATAATGTATTGAAATCAGGCGTTCCTAATGCAATCCGTGTGTTCAAGGAAGTGCTTGTACCGATGGGATATCGTCCGTCTAGCATTCGAATTGACAGCGGCGATATAACTTACTTATCACAGAAGGCGCGTAAGATGCTTGATGATGCGGGGTTTGAGGATTGTAAAATTATCGTTTCAAATGCGCTTGATGAATACATCATTCGCGACCTTATTATGCAGGGTGCGAAAGTAGATTCGTTCGGTGTAGGTGAGAGACTTATTACTTCTCGTTCAGAACCGGTTTTTGGCGGTGTTTACAAGCTTGTTGCCGTTGAAAAGAATGGTGAGATTATCCCGAAAATTAAAATTTCAGAAAATGTTGAAAAGATTACAACTCCCGGATTTAAGCAAGTGTGGCGTCTTTTTGACAACGAATCAGGTAAGGCGATGGCAGATGTTATGTCACTTCACAGTGAGATTATTGATGACAACGAGCCGTATGAGATCTTTGACCCTGAGTTCACGTGGAAGAAGAAGGTCATAACAAACTTCACGGCAAAGCCGCTTCTCACACCAATTTTTGAAAAGGGCAAATGTGTATATGAGAGTCCGTCAATTGATGAGATAAGAAGTCTTTGCGCAGACAATCTGGAAAATCTCTGGAGTGAGGTTATGCGCTTTGAAAATCCGCATAAATATTATGTTGATATGTCAAAGAAACTATGGAAAATGCGTGAAGAGTTGCTCAGTTCACAGCAGTAAAATTAAAAGCACAGTTTTTTAAAAACTGTGCTTTTTTAGTGCCAAAAGCAAAATAAGTTACAAAGAAATTCAAGTTATTTAGTTAATGTGCACAAAAATATTGCGGTTATTTTTACATACTATCAATTGTGCACAGACGAAGGATATTGTATAATTATTTTAAAGTAAATGTTGCACAAGTAGTTGCAACAAAAGGAGAGATAAACAATGAAAGCCTATCCCGCAGAAAAAATAAGAAACATAGTCTTACTTGGTCACGGTGGAGACGGAAAGACTTCACTCGCTGAGAGCCTTCTTTATATGTCAAAGGGTTCAGACCGACTTGGAAAAATTGCTGACGGAAATACAGTATCTGACTTTGATACTGAAGAAATAAAGAGAAAAATTTCAATTTCAACTTCACTCATTCCGGTAGAGTTTAATGACCATAAAATTAATGTTTTAGATGCTCCGGGATATCTTGATTTCGGCGGTGAGCGCCAACAGGCACTCCGTGTTGCAGGTTGTGCGGTTATCGTTTGCAGTGCAAAAAACGGCGTTGGCGTAGGAACAGAACTTGCTTGGAGAAGAACTGCTATACGCAAAGTTCCGCGAATGATTTATATTTCAAAAATTGATGAAGAAAATGCTGATTACTACAAGGCGTTTGAAGGTCTCCGTGACAAATTCGGCGTCTCCGTTTGCCCTATTGTTATTCCGGCAATCGTTGGAGGTAAAACAGTTGGTATCGTTGACGTTGTAAACTTAAAGGCTTATGAGCTCAAAGACGGTTCTGCTGTTGAAATGCCAATTCCGGAAGAAATGAAAGCTCAGGTAGACACAGTTCGCGGTCAGATTTGCGAAAGTGTTGCTGAAACAAGCGAAGAGTATATGAATAAGTACTTTGACGGTGAGGAATTCACCAATGAAGAGTTTATCCACGGCATAAATATTGGTCTTATGCAGGGAAGCTTAACACCTGTATTCTGCGGCTCGGCTGCAACAGGTATCGGCTCACTCGCGCTCCTTCGTGGTCTTATTGATTATGCTCCGTCTCCGTTTGATATGCCGGCTGAAATTGGCGAGGATGCAAATGGAGAGCTCGTTGATGTTGAGCGCACGGAAAAAGCTCCTACAAGAATTTTAGTTTTCAAGACCGTATCCGACCAGTACGGTAAATTCTCATATTTTAAGGTTATGTCAGGTAAGGTTACCTCAGATATGACACTCGTAAATGCTCGCACAGGTGAGCAGGAAAAAATTGGCCATCTCTATTTTGTACGCGGCAAAAACCGTGTTGAAACAAAAGAAGTCGGCTTTGGCGATATCGGTGCTATTTCAAAGCTCGATAAGACCAAAACCGGTGATACTCTCTGCGCTACAAATGCAGTATTGTCACTCGGTGGTTTTGATTTGCCGAAACCTACATATTCACTTGCAGTTCTTCCGGCAGTAAAGGGAGGCGAAGAAAAGGTAGCAGCAGGTTTTGCGCGTCTTGCTGAAGAGGATTTAACCTTTACCGCAGTTAATAATAAGGAAACACATCAGTATATCATCAGCGGTTGCGGCGATATGCATATTGATGTATTATGCTCAAAGCTTAAAGCTCGCTTTGCTGCAGATGTTGTTTTAGAAGCTCCGCGTGTTCCGTATCGCGAGAAGATTCGCAGAAAAGTTAAAGTTCAGGGTAAGCATAAGAAGCAGTCCGGCGGTCACGGTCAGTATGGTGATGTCTGGATGGAATTTGAGCCGGGCGATCAGGAAGATCTCGTATTTGAAGAAAAGGTTGTCGGAGGCGCTGTTCCAAAGAACTTCTTCCCGGCAGTTGAAAAAGGACTTCGAGAGAGTATTGCAAAGGGTGTTGTTGCAGGCTTCCCGGTAGTTTACTTAAAGGCTACACTCGTTGACGGTTCATATCACGATGTTGACTCATCTGAAATGGCATTTAAGGTAGCAGCAGCACTTGCTTATAAAGCAGGTCTTCCGCAGGCAAATCCGGTTCTTCTTGAGCCGATTGGTCACCTTGCAGTAACAGTTCCGGATAGCTTCATGGGCGATGTTATGGGTGATTTAAATAAACGTCGCGGCCGAGTGCTCGGCATGAACCCGGCAGAAGGTGGAATGCAGACGATTGAAGCTGAAGTTCCGATGGCTGAAATGCACTCATACACAATCGACCTTCGTTCAATTACACAGGGTCGTGGAAGCTTTGAGTTTGAATTTGTTCGCTATGAAGAAGCTCCGATGAATGTTCAGGAGAAAATCGTTGCTGAACGCGCTGAATTCCTTAAAGAAGAATAATTTTTTAAAGAAGCCGAAAGTTTTTTGCTTTCGGCTTCTTTTGTATTTTCTGCGTAAAATTGGGAAAACTAGCGATAAAATACGCAGGAAAGGGAATATTCAAATGGGCGAAAAGAATACAGATATCCGCGAGCAGGATAGGGAAGATATAATTGAATCGGGATCGATCACCGCACATTCAAAAAAAGGAAATATACATTGCATAACTATAGCCGGTCAAATTGAAGGGCATATGGTTTTACCATCGGAGAATAAAACAACAAAATATGAACACGTGTGTCCGCAACTTGCAGCAATTGAAGAGAGTGATGAAATAGACGGACTTTTAATTTTACTAAACACAGTTGGCGGTGATATAGAGGCAGGACTTGCTATTGCAGAGCTTATTTCCAGCATGAAAACGCCAACAGTATCGTTGATTTTGGGTGGCGGCCATTCTATTGGAGTGCCGCTTGCAGTGTCGGCTAAAAAGTCGTTTATTGCACCGAGTGCCGCAGTTACAATTCACCCTGTAAGAATGAACGGAGTAATTGTAGGCACGCCGCAGACCTATAACTATTTTGAGCGTGTGCAAGAGAGAATAGTTAATTTTGTGAGCAAAAATTCAAATATAAAAGAGAATGTTTTTCGCAACTATATGCTCAAGGTAGGCGAGCTTGCAACCGATGTTGGGTCGGTAATTTACGGCGAAGAAGCAGTGGAGGTTGGGCTAATCGATTCGTTAGGCGGATTATCTGATGCACTTGAGTATTTGCACGAGGAAATTGCAAAGCGGAAAAATCAAGAAAATCAGTAAAAACTTTTGCGAAAACTATTGAAAAATTTAATTTTTTTCTGTATTATATTCTTATAATATATTTTAAGGAGGTCCTTATCATGACTGAAGTAACAAAGGATACTATCATTGGTGATGTTTTGGATTTTGACCAGTCTACTGCTGTGTATTTCTTGGAGATTGGTATGCATTGCTTAGGATGTCCGGCTTCACGCGGCGAGACGATTGAGCAGGCTTGCGCAGTTCACGGCGTAGATATGGATGCATTACTTGCAAAACTCAACGCACATTTGGCAAAGTAATTTTTCTGTTACGAAAACCTCTTGCTAAGCTTTATTGTCAGCAAGGGGTTTTTCTATACACATATAAGGCAGAGGGAAGAAAATGATAGCACTTACTCCGCGGCTTTCCGCGATTGTCAACGAAGTTAATAACGTAAAATGTGCAATTGACGTAGGTTGTGACCACGCGCAGGTAGGTATCTATCTCGCCCAAGCGGGTAAAGTTTTAAAAATGACCGTTAGCGATATAAACGACGGGCCGATTGAGAGAGCACGCCGTGCCGTGAGTGATGCCGGCCTTTCGGATAAAATAACTTGTGTTAAAACGGATGGTTTGTGTGGTATTGAGCCACAAGAGTGTGTTATAATAGCAGGCATGGGCGGGGAGCTCATTCGTGATATTTTAATTAAAGCACCTTGGACTAAAACAAATTGCCGTCTTATACTCCAACCAATGTCTATGGCGCCTGTGTTGCGTAAGTTTTTATTTGAAAACGAGTATAAAATACTTCGCGAAACTATTGTGCGCGAGGGCGAAAAGTTATATACGGTTTTGACTGTAGAAGCGGGGGAAACAGACGAGTATTCCGAGGCAGATTTATATTTATCTGACTTGTCGCACCCGAATGCAGTTGAATATTTAAATAAAATAATTAATGCGCTTATAAAAGCCAAAGATGGAATGAAAAAGGCAGAAACGCCTGATTTGCTTGAAATTGAGCGAACAACAAAGCTTATATCAGAGCTTGAGAGGAGATGTGAAGAGTGCCAAAAGTAATTGACGTTTTAAATTTTTTAAATGAGCTTGCGCCGATGCATTACGCTATGAGTTTTGACAATGTTGGTTTGCTCGTTGGCGATGCGGAACGTGAGGTTTCAAAAATACTCATAGCTCTTGATATCACGGCAAAAGTGATTGATGAAGCTAAAGAGACTGGTGCTGACTTAATCGTTGCGCATCATCCGGTTATATTTGAACCGTTAAAACGTGTGGTTTCAGGCGATGTTACGGCAAATCACATAATTTCACTTATTGAAAATAAAATATCGGCAATCTGTATGCACACAAATTTGGATGCAGCGCAGAATGGCGTTAATGATGCATTATCTGATGCACTTTTAATTTCAAAGGAAGCTGTGCTTGAACCAATTGAAGAAGTTGGTATCGGCAGGGTTGGAAAATTGAATTCAAAAATGAATTTTGATGAGTTTTTAAACTTTGTTTCAGATAAGCTTAAAACCGATGGGCTAAGATACTTAAAGGTAAATAACACCGTATCACGTGTAGCAGTTGGAGGCGGCGCATGCGGTAGTATGTTAAATAATGCAAAAGCACTTGGCGCTGATACATTTGTAACCGCTGATATTAAGCACTCGCAATGGATTGAGGCGGAAGAAATTGGAATTAACTTAATTGATGCGGGCCATTTTTCAACCGAAAATGTAATAACGGCACCGCTCACTGCAAAACTTGCGAAAAAGTTTTGTGATATATCAGTTAATTTGGCAAAAAACATATCTGAACCAATGAAGTATTATAAAAAATAGGAGGTAGCGAGAAATGGCACTTGATGCACTGTTTTTGTCACATCTTGCAAATGAATTGAATAGCGTACTAAGTGCCGCTCGTATTGATAAAATTCATCAGCCTGAGCGTGATGAAATAATTATGAATTTGCGTGCGCCTAGCGGAAATATACGTTTGCTTCTATCGGCCGGTTCCAGTTATCCGCGCGTTAACTTAACTGAAAAAACACGCGAAAATCCGCAAACACCACCAATGTTCTGTATGCTGCTTCGCAAGTATTTTGCAGGTGGTAGGATTGTTTCCGTAACCCAACCACGTCTTGAACGAATTATCGACATCACAGTTGAAGGTAATGACGAAATGGGCATCTTAACCCGAAAAACAGTTACAATTGAGCTTATGGGCAGATACTCAAATATCGTCCTGCGCGACGGGGAAGACAGGGTTTTAGATTGCTTAAAGAGAATTGACTTGGAAATGAGCGAAAAGCGCCAGGTGCTTCCGGGCCTTTTTTATGAATTACCGCCAGCGCAGGATAAGGTGGATGCACGAGATTTAAGCCGTGCGCAAATTTTGGATATGCTTATTGAGGAAGAAAAAGACATTTCAGCTGATAAGTGGGTAATATCAAACTTTCTCGGCTTTTCACCGCTTACCGCGCGTGAGGCATCATATCGTGCAAGCGGCTTTGTGGATTCTCACTTAAATGAACTTACTTTAGACGAAAAAGAACGCCTTGCAGCCGCGGTTTACGATATTGCAAGCGGCGAGTGTAAGCCAACGGTTTTATATGACGGGACAAAGCCTATTGATTTTTCGTACTGTGATATAACACAGTATGATGGGCATTATAATAAAGAGCGCGTTGAGTCTCTCTCAAAGCTTTTGGAAATCTATTTTGCAAAGCGCGATTTCGATGAGCGAATGCGCGCACGTTCTGCAAGTATTATAAAGACGGTTAAAAATGCAGTTTCGCGTGTTGAGCGAAAATTATGGACGCAGAAAAGCGAAGTACAGGATGCTAAGATGCGCGAGAAGTATCGCGAGTGGGGTGATATAATCACCGCTAATATCTATCGCTTAACCAAGGGTGACACGAAGCTTATTGCGCAGAATTTCTTTTCGGAAAACGCCGAGGAAATTGAAATTCCGCTTGATGTGCGTCTGACTCCGCAGCAGAATGCGGCTAAGTATTATAAAAATTACCATAGAATGAAAAATGCCGAAGCTGTGCTTGCAGTGCAGATTGAAGAGGGTGAACGCGAGCTTGTGTATTTAGAAAGTGTGCTTGAAATGCTAAAGCTCTGCGAGAGCGAGGCGGACTTATCTGAGATCCGCGAAGAGCTCTCCGAGGGCGGATACTTAAAGGCGCAGGGGGGAAGAAGAAAAGCGAGACCGCTTTCTCCACGTGAATTTGTATCAAGCGACGGGTTTAGAATTTATGCAGGTCGCAATAACAAGCAAAATGATTTATTAACGCTTAAAAGCGCCCTTAAAGGCGATATCTGGATGCATACGCAAAAGATACCGGGAAGCCATGTGATAGTCGAATGTGCGGGGCGTGACGTGCCTGATACAACACTTACCGAGGCGGCAACTATCTCGGCATATTATTCAAAGGCGCGCGAGTCGCAAAAAGTGCCGGTTGATTATACCCAAGTTAGAAATGTGAAAAAACCTCCGGGAGCAAAACCGGGCATGGTTATTTATAATAATTTTAAAACAGCTTTTGTTTCACCGAGTGAGGAAATGATAGAAAAACTTAAAAGATAGGAGGTGCTTAGGTGGTTAATTTAGAAAAAGTGCGCAAATTTTTTCTTGCTGATAAATTTGCAATGGAAATTGGCATTAAGATTGAAGAAGCTGATGAAGGATATGCAAAATGTACGTTGACGCCAAATGAGCACCATTTAAATGCAGGCGGTGCTGTACAGGGTGGGGCAACCTTTACTTTAGCAGATTTTGCTTTTGCTGTTGCATCAAATTGCACAGGGTCACTCACAGTATCGCTTGAAAACAATATTTCATTTATTGCACCGCCAAAAGGCAAGATAACAGCGATTGCCAAGGTTTGTCGTGAAACAAAAAGCGTTGCCTTTTGCGATGTTGAGGTTTTTGATGAAACTGAAAAGCTGGTTGCAAAAATGAGTGTCACAGGCTTTAAAAAAGGCGAAATAAAAGAATTAAAACCGTAAGAGCTAGCTCTTACGGTTTTTGAATATAAATATTAAATTTAAAACTACAGAAACTAAAAATAGAACAGCAACTAACGGATATGTAAAAAAGGTGTCAAAAACAGAGTTCCATACATCACGCGATAAGAAAATAAACAGACCTGCAATGGCAGAAAAGAATGCGCATACAAGTACAGAAGCTGCAGCAATGTCCTTTATATGCATAATTGCATCGCGCCTGTCTTTCGTTACCTCGTTGCAAAGAAACTCAAGCGCGGTATTAAAAAGCTCTGCAGTTAAAACCAAAGCTGCGCAAATGCATAAAACACCAATTTGCGCATTTGTAACTTTACCGATTATTGCAAAGAAAACAACATACAAAGTCATTGCAAGGTGAAAACGAAAATTTCTCTCGCTTTTAGTTACGTACTTTAATCCGTTGTATGCATATCTAAAGCTTTGTAAAAATTTAAAAAAACTATCTTTCATTGTTCTCTACCTATACCGCAGGTGGATAAAACTTCCTCTTGCAGAGCAAAGTGAAGTTTTTCGTCAGCTTCACTTTTTTCGTGATCATACCCGAGAAGATGAAAAGCGGAGTGCGCCGCTAAAAAGCAAAGCTCGCGTGTGAGCGAATGACCGTATTCTTTTGACTGAGCTTCTGCGCGCGGAACGGATATTACGATGTCACCAAGCATACAAGCGCCTGTATCAGGGTCAAGTTCAAGAGGAGAAGGTTCAAAGCCTTCGCCCGGTTTAATCTCCTGCATAGGGAAAGAGAGAACATCTGTTGGAGCATCCTTTTCGCGATGCTCACTGTTTAACTCGCGTATACCATCATCATCGGTGAGCATAACGTAAACATCAAATGGGCAATTGTATCCCTCGTGGTCAATGGAGGCTTCAATAACGCGCTTCATTAAATCTTCTGTTTGCTTGTCAACTGTAATGTTTTCCTTTGCGGAAACAATTGATATGTGATGCATTATCTTTTGTTACCCTTCTTTCTGTCTGAATCGTATTTGTCATACGCTTCGATAATCCGTGAAACGAGAGCATGACGAACAACATCGCTCGTTGTGAGCATGCACTGGTTTATATCTTCAACATTCTTCAAAACGC
This sequence comes from Eubacteriales bacterium, assembly GCA_045589235.1. GTDB lineage: Bacteria > Bacillota > Clostridia > Oscillospirales > JAAYXM01 > RGIG7332. Next base: position 50,803 of record JAZNOR010000080.1, read on the forward strand.
GCATTGCTTCTTTAAGACCGGATGGTTTTCCGTCAGGCAAGTCAATCTGCGTAATATCGCCTGTAATAACAGCTTTTGAACCGAATCCCAAACGCGTTAGAAACATTTTCATCTGTTCGGGAGTTGTATTTTGCGCCTCGTCTAAAATTATGAACGAATCATCAAGTGTTCTGCCGCGCATATAAGCAAGAGGTGCAACCTCAATTGAACCGCGCTCAAAATATTTCTGATAGCTATCTGCACCGAGCATATCAAAAAGACCATCATAAAGTGGGCGAAGATACGGGTCGACCTTGCTCTGTAAATCACCGGGCAAGAAACCTAATTTTTCGCCGGCTTCAATTGCTGGGCGTGTTAAAATAATACGGCTGACTTCCTTTTTGCGAAACGCAGCAACAGCCATTGCAACAGCAAGATAAGTTTTACCGGTACCGGCAGGGCCTACACCCATCGTAATTGTGTTATTCTGGATTGATTCAATGTACTTTTTCTGCCCTAAGGTTTTAGGCTTAATCGGCTTACCCTTGGTTGTTATGCAGATAATATCACGTGAGAGAGAATCAATTTCTTTTTCTTCGCCTGCGTTGACAAGCCCCATAACATAACGAAGACTCTGTTCATTTATAAGCTCACCGCGGGAAGCATAGGTTAAAAGTGCATTTATTGCGCGTTCAGCGCGATCGATTGCATCGTCATCTCCCGTTATTTTAAGCTCATCTCCGCGATTAACAACGGTTACGTTGAGTTCACGTTCTAAAAGAGCACAGTTTTCGTCATACGAGCCGAATAGGTCAATTAAATATTCATTGAGTTTAGGTTTAATTATTTTTTCAGCCAAAAAGTTCACTCGCCTTTCGGTATCATTTGTTCAATTCCGATTTTTCTTTCACATTCTACGGTAAGATTTGCGCATAGCAGACCGTTAAGTCGAGATAGGGAAGAATCATTTAATTTAAAGGTGTCTTCATCGTTTAGCAAAACATAACTTTCAACTTCACTACATGCTTTTTGCAAAAAAATATCGGGTGAATTTAAAACCGCCTGCGTTTCATATTCGATTAAAGTTTGCTTTTCAAGAGCAATTGGTAAAGGAATATTAAACGGCAGAGTAAGTATTGATCTCTCTATTATTTTATCATACTTTGTATATAAATTACTACCCTTTATATGTAAATTTATTCTGAAATTTCCTAAAATTAAAGAGTAGCGCGTTTTTTCTTTGTTTGTTTTTAATTTTTTTGCGCCTTTTTCAGGTATAACAACTTTTAAATTGTGCCAGGTTTTAGCTCGAATATCTGCAACGGCGCGCATTTCTACAATTGTGCCCGTGCGACCGGTCATATATCCGCTGGCTAAAAGTGTTCCGCGCGTTACGGCATCGCCAACGCATACCTCGGGTGTACCTGAAGTTACCGTGATTTTTGAAATAATCCCATCAGTATCTGAAATAATATTGCTCGGCGTTTTATTGTCTAATATTTCAGGTGCATGTGTGCGTTCGTGAACTTCAACTTCGGCACGAGTTCCTTTTATATTAACGGTTATATTAACCAGGTCGGGAATAGATAGCAAAATATCGTTTTTCAACTCTGCATGGTTAATGTTTCTTGAAAATGCTCCGATTTTAACACCGTTATAAGCTAAATGCTCGCGAATTAGGCTCTCGGATACCGCATTGCAACCTGAGATGTCAATTGTCCAGATAAAAGAAGTAAGTGCAAAAAGAAGTGCGGCAAAAACAAGAAAACTTGAAATTAAAGTAATACGCTTTTTAAAACGCATAGCAAAAAAAGGAAAACCTGTTTTTTTAATTATATGTATTTTACACATTGTTCTGCGTGCAATTGGGCGAATTTTCATAAAGTCTGCGGCAGGAATACATAGGGTTAAAGTATCAAAAGATAACTTGTGTAAATTCCAAAAGGGAATATTTCGTTTCGCAAGTAAATTCAGAAAACGTTCGGGAGTGGGTGAATTTACACGTATTAAAACATAACCGAGAAAAAAGTTGATAAAATAAATCAAAAAACTCCCTCCTCATATCGGCTTGAAAACCACGGAAATTATATTTCCGTATAGACGGAGACCTAAGTCATTCATAGCAGAAATCTTTAAGTTTTCACCCTCTATATGTAGCAGGTGCTTGCCGACATTTACGGAAAGCTGTGTGTCGTCATATTCTAAAATTCCTTTATGATTTTCAATTAAAACTTCATTGTTTCCGCAGATTTCAATTCGTGCAATACCGGGGAGTGTATCTTCGGGAATATCAAACATCAAAGCTGCACGCTTTAAAAATCCATCGTGTTTAGGCATAATAACACATCCTTTCTTTAAGTATTATTATGCAAAAGCGCGCAAAAAAAGACACCCGAGGGTGTCTTTTTATTACAAGGCTTTGTCACAATAGCTGCAGTATTTAACACCGTCAATCTCGTGAACAAGCGGTGGCAGATAAGCTTCTGTTGATGTTATGCAACGAGGATTTTTGCAAGTGCAACCACCAATCGGCACAGGTTCAGGTTTTTCCGGCTTATGTTTTAACATAGTTGCCAACAGAGCCATGCGCATATACATACCGTTTCGTGCCTGCTCAAAGTAGAGTGCACGCGGGTCATCGTCAACATCAACTGTGATTTCATCGACACGCGGAAGCGGATGAAGAATGAGCATATTTTCCTTAGCGTCAGCAAGCTTGTTTCTGGATAATACATAAGCGCTTTTGTGCTTTAAATATTCAGCCTCTGTTGAGAAACGTTCGCGCTGGATTCTTGTCATATAAAGAACATCAACATTCGGGATAGCATCCTCAAGAGATGTGGTTTCAACATACTGCTGATTATTGACATCCATAAAATGACGCACATAAGACGGAACTCGAAGCTCCTCGGGTGAGATGAGGTAGAACTTAACACCGGAATAGCGGGAGAGAGCTTTTATGAGTGAATGAACAGGTCTGCCGTTTTTCAAGTCGCCAACAAGACCGATTGTCAAGTCATCAAATTTGCCGAGATGCTTACGGATAGTGCTGAGGTCGGCAAGAGTCTGAGTCGGATGTAGATGTCTGCCGTCACCGGCGTTGATTACAGGAACACGTGAGTAGAGAGAAGCTGCGCGTGCGGCGCCCTCATATGGGCTTCGCATAACTATGATGTCCGCATAATTTGCCATCATAGCAATCGTGTCTTTGAGTGACTCACCTTTGGAAACAGAGGTAGAGCCCGGGTCAGAGAAACCGATTACATTGCCGCCAAGTCTGAACATAGCGGTTTGAAATGAGTTGTTTGTACGTGTGCTCGGCTCGTAGAAAAGATTAGCAGAAACCTTGCCGCGACACTCATTTATAAAATCCTCGGGTGAGTGCATAATATCCTCGAAAAGGGAATAGAGTGTGTCAAATTCCTGCGGTGTAATGTCGACAAAATCAATTAAATTTCGTGTCATAAATAAAGCTCCTCTCACGATATATACTTTAAATATTTTATCATAGATATGAAAAATAGTAAACACATTTTTCGACGTTTTTTTAGTGCACTCATATAAGTGCACTAAATAACGAAAAAATATATATAATTATTATAGTTATACTTATGCAATCAAAAGTAGGTCATCGAAGACAGCAAAATTGCTGGACAAATCGCAATTGCTTATAAACAAGAACAAAAGCGTACAGATGTGTACTGAAAGAAAAGAATTGAGAAAGTATAATTATTATAATGATTATAGTTAGTATAAAGCGAGGTTCTCTATATGGGAAGAGATGTTGAATATAAAAACAGAGATAGGGTTATTCAGCTTGGAATAGCTATATCGACCTTGCGTAGAATAAGAGGATTATCACAGGAAAAACTTGCGGAAAAAGCTAATATAAGCAGGTCGCTTTTAAGTAACATTGAAGCTCCGAATATGGCATATAGTTTTTCTTTGGATGTTTTTTATAATATTGCTGATGCTTTAGATATTTCTCCAGAACAATTGATTTCTGCATCGATATTTCCAGATAAAACAAAAGTTGAGGTGTAGTAAAATTTTCTATTGCTTTTTGCAAAAAGGTGTAGTATAATAATAACAAACAAATGTACGAGAGGCACGTTATGACAGGTAATGTTTGTATGTTCACGGGGCATAGAAAAATCCCGTATGGAAAATTGAATGGAATAAAAAGACTTCTTTTGCGTGAAGTGCAGGCACTTATTTTAAGCGGAACGGAAGAATTTATAACAGGCGGTGCACTGGGGTTTGATACTATTGCAGCGGAGTGTGTGCTCTATCTGAAAAAACAATTTCCACATATTAAATTGAAACTATATCTCCCGTGCCGTGATCAATATAAAAACTGGAATATCTCAAATCGCCAAAAATATGAAAACATATTGAAACATGCAGATGAAGTCAATTATGTTTCGGAATTCTATTCTTATAGCTGCATGCATGAGCGAAATCGAAGAATGGTTGAGGCGAGCGATATATGCATCGCTTTTCTTGAAAGGCAAGAGGGTGGAAGTGCATACACGGTAAATTATGCGAAAGAGGGCGGCTTAACTGTTGTAAATTTAAATGAAATGTTATAAAAAAACAGAGTTAGAAAAGCCACAACTAGATAAGGAAGTATTGGTTTTGCAGCCATATTTTCCGTAAATAGTGCATCAAAAAATGCCGCAATACGCCAGTATTACGGCATTTTTATTCTTTCTCTTAACGAAAAATCTGATTTTCAAAACTGTGTTGCACCCTGAAAA